>JAKJFL010000628.1:0-2453 GCA_022704935.1 Candidatus Rifleibacteriota bacterium | reverse complement strand
GACTGGCGTTGGGGCTCGTCGAAGAGTGCAAGTTCGTTCCCATGAAGACGATCATCAAGGATTACCAGGGGCTTGCGGACAACACCTGGGAAGTCCTGAACGAAAACTACTATCCGAAAACGAAGGAATCCCTGGCGGAGTTCGCTTCGCAGCTGAAAGATCTCACATGGGAAGGAAAGCTGAAAGTCCGCAAGGGACGAGTGCGGCCCAACGAGCCTGAAACCATCCGCGAGGTCTGGATCCAGGTCGACGCCCGGTGGACCGAAGGCGACAAGACCGGGGTGCGGCAGGTTCGTATATCTAACGCTATATATAACACCGAATCCGACTGACCGGACGCTCGCGAAGGGAGACGGAACATGCGTAAATCGGGTGTGACCCTCGTCGAAGTCATGATCGGCGTCCTTCTTTCCAGCATCGTCCTCGGCGGTGCCTACCAGGTCTGGACCGCGTCACGGAGGAATTTCGCGAAGGCGAACGCCCGCCAGACGCTCCAGTCAGAGATTCGCAAGTCGATCGACCAGCTCGCCCTCGATTTCAAGGCAATCAAGGCGGGAACCCTGGAGGTGGATGGCGCGGCCGACGGAAACTCCGGCACGATCAAATTCCAGCGGTTTCTCGAAAACAAGGATGCGAACAGGATCGATTCTAAGGGCGTCGCCGATGTGGTGTACGAGTTCCGGAAACCGCGACTGTACCGTACGGTCGCCGGACAAGGGCAGAAACTGCTCTGCTCGAACCTCAAGGCTTTCGATCTTGCACGCGGAGCCGAGCCGGGAACGCTGATGCCTGACGGCATGCAGCAGACCGCCCAGGCGCGGATCGACATTTCCCTGACCGGGGCGATGCAGGTGCCGGTGACGCGTGAAATGATCGAACACAACGAGAAGACCACGGTCGTGATGCGCAACGAGTTCATCGCGGCCGCGCCGGTGAAGAGTTCGATCGCCATGTCGGAGCTGACGAACGCGACCGAGAAGATGACCGGAACCGAAGGCCAGTCATCGATGTTCTCGGCGGCGCTGACGGCCGATGCGCTGAAGGACATGTCGTCGGAACAGCTTGCGTTCATGATGCAGCGCGAGGCCGAATCGCTGAGCAACGCGAAAAAAGAGATCGACAGCACCAACGACCAGTTGAAAGACGTCGACGCGAAAGGTGCGGCCACCTGGTACAACCCCTTCACGTGGGGCGGCACGGATACGGAGGTCTCGAAGATCAAGGAGGACCTGCTGAAGCACGACAAACTCGAGGACGTGGAGAAAGACGTCAAGGCCTTGCGCGCGATCATCGACCGCAACGAGGAAAAGTTTCTCAAACGATCGCTCGAGAAGTCCGGCGTGTCGCTTCCCGCCGACGAGAAGGAGCAGCAGTCCTACAGGCAGGCATACGACCTGATGGTTAAGGATCGCGCGCTGAAAGAGGCATACTCTAAGAATCCGCAGAAGGACAGCGAGGGGAAGGAGATTCCCTACAAGAGTCTTCTCGAAAGCTTCGATTCGTCGAAGATCAAGCAGGGAGTCCAGTATGACAGTCAGGGCAGGGAAGTCGCTTTCACCGAGTCGGATGCTGATTTCCAGAAGCGTTCCGAGGAAGCGAGAAAGATCCAGGAAGCTTCGTCGAAAATGGACCTGACCTGGATGGACTCGGGGGATGCCAAGGACGAAGTGAAGCAGTATTCCGCCGCCAAGGACCTCGTGGACATCGCCGTCGTGAAGCAGTCCTACATTCAGAGTCGCGATCTCGCCCAGGGAAATATCGACATCATCGGGAACGAGCAGAAATCTCGGAGTTGAAGGCTTCGCCCAGGGTCACAACCAGTCCCAGGGGCAAAACCGATCCCCGAAGGTGCGCGGCAAGGCGGGTTTCAAACCCGCCCCTACTTGTTTTTTGGCGATATTTCCTGCATGATGGGGAACAATGAGAGAGCGGAATGACTCACTTCTGTCGCCTACGGTACGGTTTTCGGCCGGCGTCTGCCTCGGGTTCGTCGTTCTCCTGCTGCTGGTAGCCGCCGGTTGCGGCTCGAACGGCGGGGGCTCGGAAGACTGGCAGACGACCACGGTCGGGCAGACGTTTGTAAATATAGAAGGTAGAATACTAGCCCCCGTTTCCGGGAGCGTCCGCGATTCGCTGGCCGGGCTTCTTTCCCCGTCGGCGGGCGGCGGCCAGGCGAATGCAGCGGTCTTCGTCGAGGAACGGCCCGATCTGTCGGCCGTCACCGATGGCGACGGAAAATTTCTCATCCAGAACGTGCCGGTCGGCAAGTGGCATCTGATTGCCGAGATCGCGGGCGGTGGACAGGCCTACAGGCAGCGTTCCGACCTCGTCAGCGTGTCGTCGCAGTATGCGACGTGGCAACTGTCATCTTCGCTTCAACTGGCCTATGCCGCGAGAACCCTGACGCTGAAGATTCTCAACCGGGATTCAGGTGCGGTCGTTCCGGGGGCCAT
>JAKJFL010000627.1:0-2463 GCA_022704935.1 Candidatus Rifleibacteriota bacterium | reverse complement strand
CCTTCCGGATCAGTCTGTTCGCGTCATCCACTCAGCCGATCTGCTGGCCTCCCGATGAAAACCCGGACGATGGACAGGCCATCTGGAAAGGCCTCTGCGGGCTGGTTCGGTCGAACACCATCGAAGAGGGTGTCTCGGCCGATCCGGCCGTTCTCGCGAGCGCGTCCGCCGCGCTATCGGGCTGGTTCGGAAACCACGTAACCATGAACGAGCTGGAAACCGCGTCCGGGTTCGCGCTGATGGCGCGAGACAGGCATGACAGGCTCACGGCCATCGCGGTCTACCGCGCAACGCTTGGGAAAACCCGTGTCAGTTACAAATTCGGCGGCCTGTTCCGGATACCGCTCGAAGCGATTCCGGCGGCGTCCTATCACCGATGGGCCGCCGTCAGCAGGCCGTCCGAGGAGGACGCCGCGGGGCTCGGCATTCTCGACCCGTCAGGGGGCCGCTTGCTCGTGCGGGCCGGCAGCATGCCCGAGTTCCAGCTTCAACCGCTCCTGGACCAGCCGAACCGGGTCATGGCCGTGCCGGGCGGGTTTGCCGTGCTGCGGGACCTGCCTCCTCATGCCCCGGGGAAGCTGGTGCTGTTCCGCCCCGAATCGTTCTTGACGAGCGGAGGGATGCGGTTCCGTCTCGCCGTCGTCGCCCTTTTCGTTCTCGCCTCGGGATGCTCCTGGCTTCTGACCGGTTTTCTGACCGGTTCCGGCCCCATGGAGACCGCCGCTACGACGGAGCCCGGGCGCGGAATACGGATGTCGGGCTCTCTCCGCACCCGGACGGCGGTGGTCTTCCTGCTTGCCGGAATGGTGCCTGTAGGCTTTTCGATGATGCAGGGAATCATGCGCCTTCTCGATCTCGAAACCGTCCGCCGGATCGAATGGCAGATCGAGGCGCAGCGGGTCATGACCGCTCTTGACCGCGGTTTCCGTGATACGCTCGAACGATATCAGGAGATATTCACAACCCTCGTTCGCCATGTGGCGGGGAAGTCGGAACGCGACCTTCTGACCGTTGCAGGAAAGCTCGCGAGCTGCACGGAAATCATCGTCATCGAAGCGAACGCACCGGCGGAGGGAAAGTCCCAGGAGATTTCCCTCAGGTCGACCCAGGGCCGGCGCCTGATCATGCTGCCAGTCGTCCAGAAGGCGATTCGGGGGGTGTTTCAGGAAATGCGCGTCGCGGCCGGATACGCCGCGACGTCGAGCGGCGTATCCGCGAAAGAGAAGCTCTTCCTGCCGGTTCACGAACTGCTCGGCGACGCCGTGCCGCTGAGGGAGCTGTTCAACCAGACGGGCCACGTCACGTATGTGATCTTTGCGGACAAGACGGCCCTGCTGTTCTGCCTGCCGTATTCGCTGCGAAACGAGAAGATCGCCGGCATGCTTGTCGGCGGAACGACCCTCGGCATCGACTCGAGCGAGTATTTCAATCGGATCACGGCCCCGGAACGCTGGCAGTATCGTGACTGGGACATCCTCCGCATCAACAAAAGCGTCGTCGATCCGAAGCTTCCATTCGTTCCCCGCGAATTCCTCCGGCTTGCCGTTCGCACGCAGCAGACGGGGTCGTCGGTCGCGGACCGGGTCGCCTTTCCCGACGGGGAGTATTTCGTCCAGACGAGCCGCCCGAGCTATCTCCATCTCGGCGTTCTCGCCGCTCGGGTGCCCGTGCGGTATCTGAAAAAGGAGACGGCGTGGATGTTCGCGCTTGCCTGCGCCGGGGTGCTGATCGCGCTGGCGCTGGCGGTCGGGGTCGGCATGTATCTTTCCAGGCGCCTTCTCGAACCGATCCGCCTGCTTCAGAAGGCTGCGGAGACCGTCGGAGAAGGCGCTCTCGACGTCAGCCTTCCCGTCGGCGGGAGGGACGAACTGGCGATGCTCGGTCGCTCCTTCCTCGAGATGACCGACGGCCTGCGACAGCGGGAACGCATGCGCCGGTTCCTCTCGGAATCGGCCTGGACGGTGACTGAATCCGAGAAGGCCGAAGAGACGGCAAAAGGTAGTTATATATATACAGCTATATTGTGTTCCGACATCCGGAACTTCACGGGCATATCCGAGAAACAGTCGCCGGCGAAGGTCACGGCGATGCTGAACGAATACTTCACGGCGATGGACGGCATCATCCGCGGCTTTGGCGGCGAGATCGACAAGCTCATCGGTGACGCCATCCAGGCCGTTTTCAGGGAGGATGGGGGAACCACACACCCCGTCATCCGCGCCGCGCGCGCCGGGCTGGCGATGCGTCGGGCGCTTGCCGCGCTCAACCGGGACAGGCTCCTGCGCGGCGAGTTTCCCGTCGAGAACGGCGTCGGCATCCATTACGGCAAGGTGATCGCGGGCAAGGTCGGCGCCGCGGCCGGCCGGCAGGATTTCACCGTCATCGGTTCCCCGGTCGCCCTCGCGGCGAGACTCGAAGCCGCGAGCAGCGAGGGGAGACATACGAAGGTCATCGTATCGGCGG
>JAKJFL010000626.1:0-2464 GCA_022704935.1 Candidatus Rifleibacteriota bacterium | reverse complement strand
CAATCGCTCATACATCATCAGGAGGACCACATGGCTAAGGAAACTTTTACCCGGACCAAGCCGCACGTCAACGTCGGTACGATCGGTCACATCGACCACGGCAAGACCACTCTCACGTCTGCCATTACGCTGACTTCGGCCAAAGCCGGTAAGGGGAAGGCGTTGAATTATGATCAGATCGATTCCGCACCCGAAGAGAAGGCTCGCGGCATCACGATCAATACCTGCCACGTCGAGTATGAAACCGACATCCGGCACTATGCCCATGTGGATTGCCCCGGCCACGCCGACTACATCAAGAACATGATCACCGGCGCCGCCCAGATGGATGGAGCGGTTCTCGTCGTTTCCGCTTCCGACGGCCCGATGCCCCAGACCAAAGAACACGTCCTCCTGGCCCGCCAGGTCGGCGTTCCCTACATCGTCGTGTTCCTGAACAAGTGCGACATGGTTGACGATCCCGAGCTGCTCGACCTCGTCGAGCTCGAAGTTCGCGATCTGCTCAACAAGTACGAGTTCCCCGGCGACAAGACCCCGATCATCCGCGGCAGCGCCCTCAAGGCCATGGAAGCCGGCGGCGAAGGCCCGGCGGCCGAGCCGATCATCAAGCTGCTCAAGACCCTCGACGAATACATTCCCGAGCCGCAGCGCGAACTCGACAAGCCCTTCCTGATGCCCGTCGAAGACGTGTTCACGATCACCGGCCGCGGCACCGTCGTGACGGGCCGCATCGAGCGCGGCATGATCAAGGTCGGCGATGCCATCGAGATCGTCGGTCTGATGGAAGAAGTCAAAACCTCGACCGTCACTGGCGTCGAGATGTTCCGCAAGACCCTCGATCAGGGTCAGGCCGGCGACAACGTTGGTCTGCTGCTCCGCGGCATCACCAAGGAAGAAGTCGAGCGCGGCATGGTCCTGGCCAAGCCGAAGAGCATCACCCCGCACAAGAAGTTCAAGGCCCAGGTCTACATCCTGTCGAAGGAAGAGGGTGGCCGCCATACGCCGTTCTTCAGTGGCTATCGGCCCCAGTTCTACTTCCGCACGACGGACGTCACCGGCGTCGTCCAGCTGGGCGAAGGCAAGGAAATGGTCATGCCGGGCGACCGCGCCGAGTTCATCTGCGAGCTGATCACCCCGATCGCGTGCGAGCAGGGTCTCCGCTTCGCCATCCGCGAAGGCGGCCACACCGTCGGCGCAGGCGTTGTCGCCTCGATCACCGAGTAAGTCATAACGGAGCCCCGGGGTGGGGCAACCGCCCCGGGGTTTCTCTTCCGGCCCGATTCGTGGGTCGAATGTTCCGAAAAGAGGGAGTCCTATGCGAGAACAGATCAACCTTGTGTGCACGAGCTGCAAGCGCAAGAATTACACGTCCATGAAAAACAAGCGCAACGATCCTGACCGCATCGAGCTGAGCAAATACTGCCCGGCAGAGCGGAAGCACACTCCCCACAAAGAGGGCAAGTAAGCGTTTCTGAACTGAGCGGAATGAAACCAGCGCACACAAACGCTGGTTTTACCGTCAAAGTACAGATGATTCAGCGTCTAGGGCTGTAGCTCAATTGGCAGAGCACCGGTCTCCAAAACCGGGGGTTAGGGGTTCGATTCCCTTCAGCCCTGCTTGATACAAGATCACTTACTATATAGAGGGGCACATGGATAAGTTACGCACCTACTGGAAAGAACTGTCCCGGCATCTGATGGAAGTCTGGATCGAAGTGCGACCCGAGAAGGGTCGCGTCGCCTGGCCGACCTTCGAGAACATCAAGCTCTCGACGAAGGTCGTCATCATTTCATCCATCGGCCTTGGGCTGTTCATCGGCCTTCTCGATGTCGTGTTCGGTGAAGTGCTGAAGGTCATCGTGGGTGGCGGGAAGGTCGGACTGTGAACATCTCCAGAGCTAAATGGTATGTGATCCATACCAATTCCGGGTCTGAATACAAGGTCAAGGCCAACCTGGAGCACCGCGTCCAGCTTCTCGGAAAACAGGAGCGCATCTTCGAGGTGCTCGTTCCGACCGAGAGCGCCGAGCGCGTCCAGGACGGTGAGCGTGTCACCCAGACCCGCAAGATTTACCCCGGCTACGTCCTCGTCCAGATGAACATGGATGACGACACGTGGACGGTCGTGAAGAACACCCCCGGCGTCACCGGGTTCGTCGGACTTGGCGACAAGCCGACTCCGCTTCACGACAAGGAAGTGCAGAACGTCCTGCGCACGGCCGGCATCGGCCCGCAGCGGTCGGCTGCCATGACGCCCATCGGGTTCACCGAGGGGCAGACGGTCAAGATCATCGATGGTCCGTTCACGGATTTCATCGGTGTCATCAAGGAAATCAACCAGGAAAAGCGCAAGGCCAAGGTGCTGGTTTTCATCTTCGGACGCGATACCGCTATCGAAGTCGATCTGATCCAGCTCGAAGAGTCCTGACGCTCTCCCCTAACGTTCGAAGGAGTACGAGAAAAT
>JAKJFL010000625.1:0-2465 GCA_022704935.1 Candidatus Rifleibacteriota bacterium | reverse complement strand
CGACTTCCGCCGGACAAAGTGGCCGACATCAACCGGATGAGCTGGCCGACATATACCGGATAACACACTTCAACGGCCACTTCCAGAAACTGCTTTACTGATCGAGCGTTACCTGGAATTCGCGTCGACAGAGGTAGAGACCGTCGAGCCCATAAAGTTCAACTGGAGGTATTCCTAAGGTCAAGACACCTTGCCCCCCCATGTGGCCATTTTCATACCATGTCATGACAATGCTCCCTGTTCGCAACTCGGCAAACCAATTTTCAAGCACGCTCCAGACACGTTCTCTGATTCCTTTCGTCATCCGTGGTGCCGTATACACTCCCGGTGCGATTTCGAGCATACATGAGGCAAGAAATCCTCGAAATCGAGGAACGACATCCCTCGTGACAACGACCGTCATTCCCACGGCATCAGCTCTTCTTCACGCGATCAATGCATCATTCACCGGGACAGGCTGTGGAAGCGCCTTTTCCGGCAAAGTAAACATTTTTTTGATCTGCCCGATCATCATCGGAATGACCTCAGCTTTCCGAAGCATTTTTCCGACCACTCGCCTGACACACCTCTCAAGCACCTCGCCCGTTCTTTGAGCCTCTTTGACCCCGCCAAACGCACCGGGCAACGTGATCGTGTCCCGATGCAAATCCGCAAGATCGAGGCAAAAAGCATTTCCAGAATCCTCATGAATGAAGCCCAACTGCGGAATCGCTCCCGTCACGGCAACGGCAATCATCGCTGCCGCCTCCACTGCCGAAGCGGCATGATTGATCGCCTGGTTCGGTTCGTCGGCCGCCATCGGATTCGCCCGATCGTATCTCCGACCGTTCCAGACGATTCCAAACTGCTGAGCAACCCGAAGATATGTTTCCTTCATCCGGGCACCCTCGATTCCCCGCAAGACGGCAATCTCGCTTTCTGGGAAAATCTCCCCCAACCGCCAAGCGTACATCTGCCTAGCGATTCCGATCCGGCGGCCAGTCGCGTCAGACCAGCATCGGGCCTGCTCGCGAGCAATGACGGAATCGCCGGGACCAAACGGCATGGCGGAGTAAAACCGTATCCCATCCTCGCCGATCGCGACCAACGCCGTTCCATGACGCGCGAGCAGCCGCATGGCATCATGGGTCACAGACGTTCCCGAGAAGAATCCCCGACAACATCTGAAAGGGAATCGCGTAATCCCCGCGGGGAAGCGAGGTCGAGCCTGCCGTCGCAAAGCGAAGCGTTCCGTCGTTCGCATACAATCGGCCTTTTGCCAGCCACAACAGACCGTGCCGATCAGCTTGCGGAACCCGCGCCGTCTCGAGGCCCAACCGGCCTTTCAGCATGCGTGTTTTTTCGCCGGTCTCAAGAGGAGCATCCCGAACCCGAATGCCCGATGACGGCCGACGCCCCGCGCCACCATCGCCCTGAACCGTTCCGGATCGGTGACGATCAGCTCCCCCTCCACCACCGCGCTGGGCCGCTCGGGGCAGGAAGCCCGCCTCTCCTGTCCTTGCGTTCGCCGGCAAACCCGTTCCCGTTGGAACGACGTCATACGGAACTCCATCAGACGCGCTCCCTGCTTCTCGAACTGTTTTTCGAGCCACTCGCGATACACGCCGTCCCGCACAACCGGAACTGATTTATCACCGGTCTCCCAGCATTTCGCCAGGAACACATCGACCTCGGCGCCTTTTTTATAGTTCACGCCATCTTTCGCCATGCGCTGTATCGGACACACCCTGCTGACGAATCCCATCCGCATATCAGGTCTCCACATCGTGGGAAACGGCTTGTCAGACAACGATTCCCATCTGCAAACCGCGTGCAGTGCGGGATTTGCGAACGTGTCCGCATGACGTTTCAATTCTTCTTTCGCCGCAGGAGCATAGCCGAGCACCTCGATATCGGCTCCCTTCTCGGAAACGATGGCAAACGGTTGGGGGCCATGCTCTCCGAACAACTCCCTCGTTGCGGAGTGAACGAGATACCCGAGATCGAGATGCTGCAGAGGAAGCCGTCGTTCCATGGCGAGACGATACAGTCTCGCGGCATTGAGAACCAGACGAACCATATAGAGTCCGGTCGATTCACTCATGGGCTACCTCCGCTGGACACACCGATCCGCGGCGCATTCGCCGCCGACCGACGTGGATCTGATTCCGCCAGTCCCGTTCATCGGTAACGACGATTTCCATCGATTCGCCCTCGCCCGCCTCAGAAACTGGCCACCAGGCGGGAATGGGCCCCATCTGCGGATCGGCACGCTCCTGGGCAAGTCGCGGCATCTCTTTCAGAGCCTCGTACAACGACTCCCCGGTTCGGCGCCCCAGAAAGAGAGGAGATGACGGAAGGCATGGTTTTCTCCCGATGAACAGAGGCCTCGCAGGCCGCATCAGCGCCCGTTCCAGAGTATCGACAGAAGGCTCTTCGTCAGCAGGTTCGAGGCTCACGGCCAAGGAATACACGGAATCCGCCCG
>JAKJFL010000624.1:0-2468 GCA_022704935.1 Candidatus Rifleibacteriota bacterium | reverse complement strand
GGAATGTTGAAATGATGAATGCAAATGAACGCGATCAGGAGCGAAAGCGGAATCGTGATGACAACGATCAGCGCCGCGCGAACGCTACCCAACAGCAGCAGCAACAGCAGCCCAACGATCAGGAAGCCTTCAAACAGGGTGTTTTCGACGGTGTCAACGGTCTTGGCAACCAGATCCGTCCGGTCGAGATACGGAACGACACGGACGTCTTTGGGAAGGATGTTTTCGTTCAGGTCCCTGACGGCCTCATGAACGCCATCCAAAACCCGGCTCGGATTCTCCCCCTTCAGCATCAGGGTGATTCCCTGGATCGTGTCGGGATTTTCATCCTTTCCGAGAACGCCTTTCCGTTGCGGCGAGCCCAGTTTCACGGTACCGAGATTTTTGAGGAACACCGGCGTCCCATCCTTTTGGGCAACGACGATATTGCCGAGATCCTCGATCCCGGTAATGAGACCGACGCCGCGAATGACAAAGCCCTGCTGGCCGCGATCCAGGATGCTGCCGCCCGCATTGGCGTTGTTGGCGCAGACGGCTTGGGTGATCTGAGAAAGAGAGACGTGATATTTCGTGAGATTCGCCGGGTCGAGTTCGAGAACGAACTGGGTGGTCAGGCCTCCGAAATTCGAGACGTCAACCACTCCCGGAACCTGTTTGATGCGCGGAATGACGTTCCAGGCCTGAAGCTCCGACAGTTCGCGGAGATCGCGGCCGGGCGATTCGAGAGTATAGCGGAAGATTTCGCCGACGGGAGATGTCATCGGATCGAGTTCCGGCTTGGCATCGTAGGGAAGTTCCACGCCATTGATCCGTTCCTGTAATCTTTGCCGCGCCCAGTAATTCTCTGTTCCATCTTGGAAAACGATCGTGATGAGAGACAAACCAAACGTGCTGTTGGAACGCATGACGTACATGCCGGGCATTCCGTTGATTTCCCGTTCGAGGGGAATGGTGATCTGTTGCTCGACTTCTTCCGCCGCCAGCCCTGGAACCTGCGTTATGACCTGCGCGCTGGTGTCCGAGATGTCGGGATAGGCCTCGATCGGCAGCTGGGTCCAGCAATGCCACCCGTACAAAGCCACGAAAAGAAAGACCAGCCAGACGATGCCCCGACGTTGAAACGCAATCGAAATAAGTCGTTGCCGCTCAATCATTGAGAAGCACCCCTTCTTTGATGACAATCCGTTCACCGGTCTGCAATCCTGAAAGGACTTCCATTTCATTGCCGGAGGAACTCCCGGTCTTGACAACTCTGGGTTCGAAGCACCAGGGAGAGGTTTCGACAAAGACCCGGGTATTGAAGCCGCTCTGAACAAGGGCCGACGCAGGAATGATGACAGCTTCATGCGCCAGTCCGGAAAACGTCACTTTCGCGAACATCCCCGGCCGATAATGCCCAGACTCGTTTTCAACGGCAATGCGGACCTTGACCGTTCGCGTATCGGAGTCGAGAACTTCGTTGATGAACTTCACCCTGCCGCCGACCTCCTCGCCGGGATAGGCGTTGAGAACGATCTTCGTCTCCTGGCTGATAGAGATGGAAGCGATGTCCTGTTCCTGAACGCTGGCGGTCAGCCAGACTGACGAAAGGTCTGCCACGCTCATGATGGGCGCGTTCATATCGTTCCAAAACCCGCCGGATGCTCCCGCAAGCTCGATGATCCGGCCTGTGAGGGGGGACCGATAGGTGTAGAGGCGGGAATTTCCCTTTTCGGAATCGACCCCCAGCTGTTCGAGCCGGACTCGGGTCCTTTCGGCTTCGCTTTCAGCTTGGCGATAATCGTTTTCGGCCTGCTCATACTCCTTCCGAGGGGAAATTCCCGCTTCGTTGAGTTCCTTTTGTCTGTCCAAGTTGCGACGTGCAAGCTCCAAAGCGGATTTTGCCTTTACAGCCTCGCTGAAATATTGGGCCATGTCAGCCGAATCGAGGGTGAACAGCGGGTCTCCCTTCTTCACCTGCTCACCAAGCCCTTTATTCATACGGACAATACGCCCGAGCACCGGCGGGACCGGAAATTCGGTGTTCCATGGAACGGCTGATGACTTCCGCCGTCACCAGGTTCTTTCGTAAAGGTGATCCTTCGGGAACCACAAGACGGGTCCCTTCTCGGATTACAGCCGAGACCTCTTCCGATGCGGTTCCGATGGTCGAACTTGCCGTTTCCTCTGACGAGTAGGCAGGGCACATTCTGAAAAGCGACATGATCGAGAAAACGATGAGAAGAAGAGCGACGATGCCATAGCGAGAATTCATGATGATTTCCTTTATCCCCAGAGGATTGCCGAAGCAATCACGGAGTGAGACGCAGAGAGCCGTTCGCAAAAAAATGGGAGGGTCTCTGCGAAACAGGAAATCGCTCGGCTCTTCGCTGTTTCATGTGGGTAGACCAAAATTCAACCGCCCTGCGATAAGGTAGGCCATGGCAATCAGGTTCTCATCCGAACGATATCCCCTGGCCCGGGCCTTG
>JAKJFL010000623.1:0-2470 GCA_022704935.1 Candidatus Rifleibacteriota bacterium | reverse complement strand
AAAAGACAGGGCATGCCCGAACTCGACTGAACGACGACCGAGGGAATCTGCCGCGATTTGAATCCGTGCCCCCGGCACCCGTGCGGCGCCGACGGCTGCCAGGTGACGAAATAATGCGTGCACCGGTGGCAGTCGATCTTCGGCCGGTTCTTGCCGTCGTTCGTTTTGATGTTCGAATCATGTGTCGTCATGCGTGCGTTGGTACTTGTATCGTCATGTAGAAATCCTGTCAACATTCCCATCATCATTTCAGTGCATGAAAGATTGCCGGTGGATCACAGCCCGGAGTATGCTTCGAAGCGACGGCAGGAGATATGACGGAATGATGCGATACGTGTGGGCGCTGGTGATCGCCTGGGCGCTCGTCAGGGCGATTCTTCTCGGCTTCGCCTGGTATGGCGACCCCGACCCGGGCCGGCGCGATATCGTTCTTAGGCACTTCACCCCCGACGACATCGCCCGGGGTCGAGAATACATCCGCAACGGCTTCGCGGCCCGCGTCGCGTATGGTTACGTCCAGCTGTTCATTCTGCTGCTGCTCTGGCGAAGCGGCATCATGAGAACTCTCGAAACGCGCCTGGAAACGGCCATGCCCGGAAACTTCTGGTTTTCCGGCGCTCTGCTCGTCCTTGCCGTTCTCGTTGCGGAGCGTCTCTGCATGATGCCGTTCGATTATTATCTGGGCCATGTCTGCGAGCGTCAGATGGGTTTCAGCGAGATGACGGCGGCGCAATGGGCGTGGAGATATGGGAAAGGCTGCCTGGTGGGTTGGACGATCCAGACCGTCGGTATCCTGACAGCTTTTGCTGTGCTCAGATGGTGCGGAAGCTGGTGGCCTGTCCTGCTGCCCGTCGCGACGACGGGATACGGGATCGCCGTGACGCTGCTTATGCCCTACGTCATCACCCCGCTGTTTTACGTGCAGAAACCGCTCGCGGAAGGAACGTTGCGTGAGCGCATCATGCAGATCGCGGGCCAGGCTGGGGTTCCGGTCGATGACATCTACGAGATCGACGAGAGCACGTATTCGAAACATACCAATGCCTATTTCACCGGCCTGTTCGGCCGCAAGCGCATCGTCCTCTATGACACGCTCATCAAGAGCCACACGGTCGACGAGGCGGCCCTGATCTTCGCCCACGAGGCCGGCCACTGGAAGCACGATCACGTGCGAATCGGCATCACCCTCGGCTTCCTTGGCGGGCTCGCCGGGGCTCTTGCACTGTGGTGGCTGTATCCGATGCTCCTCGCTGATCCCGCGATGAAGCTCGCGGAGATCTGGAGGCCGTCGAACCTGCCGTTCTTTCTCGTCGCGGCGACCGTGCTCGGCCTGCTGACGGCCCCCGTCGAGGCGCAGATCAGCCAGCATTTCGAGCGCCAGGCCGACTGGGCCTCGCTCGAGCTGACCGGCCTCGGGAAGGTGTACGTCGACGCCGAGGCCCGGCTCGCGCGCGACAACCGGAGCGAGCTGCTTCCGCACCCATGGCGCGTCTTCTGGCTCTACAGCCACCCGCCCGCCATCGATCGCATCGCGATGGCCGAGCGGTTCGAGCGGGAACTGGCCGCGGGGCAATGACCAGGCTGCGCCGCATCGAAAGAGGTGCAATGAGATGTTGATACAACTGGTGCGGAACATCCGGCGGTTTTACGCGAGTGAGTGCTGCTGGCCCTACGGAATATCTTTTTATCTGACGCTTCTGATATTTTATCTCGATCTCGTCCTGTCGCCTCATCCTCAGGCACTTCCGAGCATGTTCGCCTACGGCATCATCACCGCCTATTATTTCCAGAATATCAGATACTATCGAAAGCACCTCCTCTCCAGTCAAAATCCCGAGTTCTTCATCGGCTTTCTGACCTTCAAAATCGTCACCTGGGGGCTCATCCTCGCAATCCTTCTCTGCCGCACATAAACAGCCAATTTCTTAAAGACGGCAATACATCGATATATGTTAGAATATAACGCTGTCGGAGATAATCGCAATTGCGCCGTAGGGGCGGGTTTGAAACCCGCCCCTACATCACAACGATTTGTGTGAGGGGAGCCAGCAATGAGCGTTCATGAACGCGGCCGTTCGGTAAACGGCGAAGATATCGGAGGATCCAGCGATCCGTTCAACCTCGAACGCTTCGTGCAGGCGCAAAACGATGTATATGACGACGTGCTCATCGAACTCAGGAACGGCAGGAAGCGTTCCCACTGGATGTGGTTCATCTTTCCACAGATCGAAGGGCTCGGCTTCAGCGCTATCTCACAGCTCTATTCGATCAAAAGCCTTGCAGAGGCGACGGCATACCTCGTGCATCCCATTCTCGGCCCACGGCTCAAAGAATGCGCCGAAACCGTCCTCGGTGTCGAGGGCCGGTCCGTCCACGAAATCTTCGGATCCCCAGACGACATGAAACTGAAATCAAGCGCCACTCTGTTCGCGCATGTTTCGCCGCCCGGTTCAGCGTTCCACCGGATTCT
>JAKJFL010000622.1:0-2478 GCA_022704935.1 Candidatus Rifleibacteriota bacterium | reverse complement strand
GACCGGCGCGTTGCCGGAGTTCTTCTCGAGCCATGTCTTCAGATATGTATAGTCATGAAAATTGTTTACGCCCGCCTTCTTCCAGCCGAAATAGTCGCGGGCGTGATGGAACGTGACGCCGCCGTATGTCTTGCGGAGGTTCTCGGCGAACATGCGGTCGCTGTTGCTCGGATCGTCGCCCGGCCTGCCGTCGGGTTCGCTGTCGACGCCCTTCTTCCAGGCGGAGTCGCCGACCATGATTGTGTTCGCCCAGTCGATGTCCCGGCCGAATTTCTTCTGGACCGTCTCGGCCAGCCGCTTCGCCATGCCGATCTCGGGCTTGCGGTTCTCGTCGTATGTTTCCGCATAGTCGTAGTAATGGATCGCGATGCCGCGCGAAGCCAGACCGCATACTGTCATCTGCATCGCCGCTTCCGCCTGGTCGAGGGTGAGATACTTGGGCACGCCGCCCTGGTTCGAGACGATCGCGAGCAGGTAGCCGTCGCGCTCGGTCCGCTGCATCGGCTCCTCGAGCATCGGAAGCAGGGCCACGTCGGTCGCGCTGTTGGCGGCCGGAGCGCCGCTGGGGGCGACGCGCAGGGTGCTGTCGGCGTCGAAAAAGGCGATCTTCACCGGGCCGGTCGCGGGCGGCACGAAACGGGCCGACAGTTCGCGGCGCGCGGCGGGGGGCCTGACCGGATCGTCGTCGGCGAACGCGGGCACGCACAGGGAGAAAATGAGGGCGGTGATCAGCATCTTCATACGGACGTCTCCTTCTTCGATGCGTCGGCGGGCGCGGCGGATTCCGCCTCGTCCGGCGCCGACAGGAATTTCTGGTACAGGAACGACACCATCATCAACGCGACCGCCAGGCCGAGCAACGAGACTACCCGATACAGGCCGCCGAGATCGACAAGATCATACAGGAACACCTTTGCGATCGTCACGGCCATCAAGCCGATGCTTGCGATGCGCGCTCCCCGTCGCTTCGTCCAGATGCCGACAATCAGCAGGACGAACGAGAAGCCGGCCCAGGCGAGCGAATACGTGAGATCCTGGCCGCGGCTCAGTTTGAGCTGGAAATCGATACGGGCGCCCTGGCTGAACGCGTCGGCGACCTCGATGTTCACGAGCAGGAAGGCAAGGAGCGTCGCGAACGAGAACAGCCATTTCGGCACGTCATACTCGAACAGCTTGTTCCGCGGCGGAGCAAGATATATTCCGCTTGCTATAAGGCATGTCGTGACGAGACCGTAGGCATACAGATACCAGTTCAGCACCGGAACACCACTGCGGGAGTGGTATTCGAGCACCTCGGGGTTGAGGGCGAGCCGGGCGAACGCCGTCACGAGCAGGGCGATGCCCCAGAGCCGGAGGCCGGGGTGGGGGATCCGGATGAACAACCAGCACAGCGCCGCGCCCTCGAGCGCCCAGCCGATCGTCAGCCATTCCTGGTCGAGCTGCAGCGGGAATGCCAGCGTGATGAAGAACAGGGCCGTGCCGCCGAACCAGGCAAGGATCGAAAGCCGGCCGGGGAGTTCCTCGGGAAGCTTTCTGACCAGCTCCTTCATCGCATACAGGAACGGGGCCGCGAAGAGGAGGGGCAGCGCGCCGATCCAGGCCTTGCCGTGAGCCGTCGTCAGGGTCTGATACAGCAGGAAAAACTGGATCGGCCCCGATGCGGCCGCGGCGATCCAGGGGAGCGTGCGGTTCTGTAGACGTTCGCGATACAGCAGGGGGAAGCCGAAGAACAGCGCGAAGATGGCCGTGTGCCAGACGGTCAGCAGCAGCCAGTTCTCGCCCTTGTAATGCTGCGTCTGCCAGCAGAGCTGGACCAATGCCGTGCTCATCATGGCCACGATCGCGGGGCCGTCGACGGCGAGCAGGTGCGTCAGGCGCAGCAGCATCACCGCGAGCAGCAGCATCAGGCCGAACACCATCGACGGGTCGGGCATGCTCCTGATTACGAGCACCACCATCGTGAGCAGGATGAACGGCAGGAACGCCGAGAGCGACGGAAGCAGCGCGATATCGAGGGACGAGCCGGCCTCCGTTTCCCCTTCGGGCTGAGGGCCGAACGCCAGCTCGCGCACCCGTTTCAGCCATGCGGGAGTTCCCGTATAGAGCGACTTTTCGCCCTGCTTCGGAAATGATATATGTGACCAGATATGGAACGCCACTGCGAAGAACCCTTGCACGCCGAGGAAGCCGGGCAGTTCGGTGACTTCCTTCATCGTGAAGATCCAGGCGCCGAAACATCCCGTCGTCACCGTCAGCATCACGATCCCGATCCACATCGCGCTCGACAGCCACGAGGCGATCAGGCCGACGAGGTTGAGGAGGAAGATGACCGGCATCATGAGCGGCCACGCAGCGGTATGGTTCAGGATCGGCGCGATCATTATCAGGAGCATGAGCGCGGGATACAGGTGCATCCAGTTGTAGGCATCGCCCGAGGGCCGCAGCCGCTGGAGGACGATGGGCAGCAGGGCGTGGAGG
>JAKJFL010000047.1:0-11639 GCA_022704935.1 Candidatus Rifleibacteriota bacterium | reverse complement strand
CGTTTCCCGATGCCGATGGATGTGATCGGACCGATGCCCGTCACGACGACGCGTCGTTTCATCGTCTTCATTCCTCAACCGGCGGCAGCGAAATACTGCCTGGCAATTCGTGGAATGGCTTCCAGGACGGTGCGGAGAGACTGCTCGCTCAGATGTGCTCCGGCGATGAGGCGGAGGCGCCCGTCGTCGAGGGGAACCGAGGGGTGGATGAACGGCGTCGTGAGGATCAGTTCCTCAAAAAATGCCTTCGCAAGTCGAATTGTCCGTATCGAGTTTCCCGCCTCGATTGCATTGATGGGGGCATCGCCGGGAATGACGGCGAAACCGGCCGAGGTCAGGGCATGTCTGATGCGGTCACGGTTTTCTCGCATCCTGGCGCCGATGCGGTCGAATTCGGTTTCGATGATTCCCAGGACCGCACCTACGCCTTCCAGCGTGCCCGGCGTGACGGCCGTGGAATAGATGAGATGGGGGCAGTAATACCGGAGGTGATCGATCAGGACCTTTCTGCCGGCGATCACGCCGCCAGAGTTCGCGAGCGCTTTGCCGAGCGATGCTGTGTAGACGCCGTCGAAACCGGCGATATCGAAATGGTCTAGAACGCCGCCCCCACGCATGCCGATGACACCGATCCCGTGCGAGTCGTCAATGATGGGAATCGCCCGGTATTCTATGCACATTTCTATAATATCCCGGAATGGCGCGATGCTGCCCTCGGTCGAAAAGACCGACTCCGTGACGACGAACGCCTGCCGGACATCCTTCAGCTTTCCCAGGATCGACCTCAGATGGTCGGGATCGTTGTGAAGAAACGGGCGGATCCTGCAGCCGGCCGCGCGGGCGCCCTGGACGAGCGACGAGTGGGCGAAATGGTCGATGAGGATGACATCCTCTTTTCCGGCGACGACGCCAAAAACAGCATTGTTAGCCTGGTAGGCTGAAGGGAGAATGACGGCATCCTCGAGGCCGAGAAATGCCGCAAGCTTACGCTCCAGATTCCGATAGAGTTCGTGACACCCGGTGGCAATCGGGGTTCCGCACATCGAAGCCCCGTATCGTTCAACCGCTTCGGCGACGGCGCAGATGACCCGGGGATCTGCCGCCAGGCCGAGATAATTATTCGAGGCAAGATCGACGAAGTCTCGACCATCGACGCGAACCGGATCTGAAAGGCCGCTCTGGATGCTGCAGTAGTATGGATTGAACCCCGTCTCGCGAACGATGCTGTCGTCGAGTTCGAACCGGCGGTAGAAATCGGCGGGGTTCATTTCTCTTCCAGGATAGCTGGATACCTGGTTTTCAGGTTGTCGACGATGTCTCGGACGGTTCCGATCTTCTTGAAATCCTCATCGTCGATAGAGATGCCGAACTCGTCCTCGAGCGCCTGGATGATCATGAGCACGGCGAGCGAATCGGCACCCAGATCAGCTGCGAGATCGCTGGAAAGCGTCACGGCATCTTTCTTTTTCTTCTCGATATTGCGTGCAATGATGGAAACGACCCGATCTTCAATGCTCATGCCAGGCTTCCCTCTCACGATGACGGATTCTCTGCGATCCTGTTGATTCGTATCTTCCCCATACACCTGTAGGAGAACCCTGAAAATATACACTTTCGTAATACGAGTCAACACGAATTCCAGCAAAAACAGATCCCCGCGTAAGGGCGGATCGCGATCCGTCCCCGCACCATAAGTGTTTTCGTGATTCCATGCTCATGACAAACCGGCCCGCCAGTATGGGAACTGGCGGGCCGGGCGATCGGGAACGTTTTCGTCACCTGGGCGGAAGGGGGAGGCCCGGGACACTCCTGGGGTTCACGTAAGAGCCGTTTTTCTTGATCGCGAGATGGAGGTGGGCGCCGGTCGTCCACTCTCCTGTGTTGTCGGAGCGAGCGATCTCCTGGCCGTTGCTCACCCGCTGGCCGACCGAAACGGAGTAGCTCTGCAGGTGACACATGAACGACTCGTAGCCGTTGTCGTATCGGACCTTCACGAACCGGCCGCCGCCGGACTCGTAGCCGGCCGCGATCACGACGCCGTTTCCGAGGGCGTTCAGGCGGGTGCCGGTGGGAACCGGAAGGTCTATACCATAGTGGTAACTATGCCCGAACAGGTCGCGGGGGCCGTATTCGGACGACGTGCGGGAAGGCATCGGCGAACAGGGGGCCGCCCCGAACGCTCCGCCGCCGGATGCTGGGGTACTGGACGACGAGCCTCCATCGACGGGAGTCTTGCCGGCCGCCTTTTTCGGCGTGGAAACGTAGTTTGCGTGGACATATCCGTAGCCCGAGCCGACCTTGATCTTGTACCAGTCGCCGCTCGTGCCGACGATCGTGACCTTGTCGCCGTCGCGAAGCGAGCCGGTGATGCGGCCCCAGGGACCGTTGCGGATGTTGAGGCTGGGGTCGACGACAACGGTGCCGGTCATCGTTTCCGAAGAGGACGAGCTCGAATCGGTCTGCGCACCGCCCGGCAGAGTGAGCGTCCAGCCTGCAAAAATCAAGTTTGGGTTCTTTTTCAGGGAAGGATAGCGCTCGGCATTCAGATCGACGAGTTCCATGTACCGGTCGCCGTCCCCCAGGAGCCGTTCGGCGATCGCGTAGAGCGAGTCGCCCGACTTGACGGTGTAGGTCTTCGACGAACTCGCGCCGCCTGTTCCAGCGCTTGCGGGAACGATCTGCCCGTTGATCACCACGGTGGTTGAGTCGTTTCCGACCTTGACGTTGGTTCCCGTGAAGGGCATCTCGCAGAATGACTGAACCGAAAGGACAACGACAAATACTACTGACAGAAGCGCAATACGCTGTTTCTTCATGCGGCACCTCGATACTTGATGATCTGAAAAATATTACGGAGTTCCAACGGATTTGTTTTCAAAAAAAGGAAAACGTCCCCGCGCGGTCAGCGAAGGAACGTTTTTGGGGGTGTCACAGGCCTGTCACGGCAGATCGTAGGAGATCGGGATCCAGGACTTCCCATCGCTTCTGAAGCCGAACAGGGTTCCGTCTGGGGTGACCGTCAGGTGGCGGACCATGTCGGGGGCGAGGAAGGGGATCATCAGCAGGTCGGCCTGGGCGAGCACCTTGCCGTCGCCGGCGAGCCGCAGAACGCGGTGCCGGTGTACGACGCCGTTCTCGTCGCAGGCGACAAGTTCGAGGTATACCTGATTCTTCGCGTCTGCGCCGATCAGCTTCGCCGAAACGTAGCCCGCCTTGCGCTCCTTCGGAAGATTGAGCGGGAACTTAGCGATCGTGACTTCAGCGACGGGCGACGCCGTCTCCGCCCTGACCAGCTCTGCATTCCGGTCGTCGAACTTCACGCCCAGGGGCTTGTCATCTGCGCCAACAATGGGTGAGAGGTGCGTCTGGCCGTCGTATTTCTCGATCAGCTCGCCTTCAGGGTTGAATCTGAGCAGAGACTGCATGACCGGATTCGTGACAAGCAGGTTTCCCTTGCTGTCGATGCCGACTTCGCGCGAATCGGGAAGACCTTCGATCTGGACGATCGAGGCTCCCTTTGCGTCGACGCGCTCGACGACCCCGTCGGTGGCGTTGTACAGATAGAAGCCGTTCTTGGGGTTCACGGCCAGGTCTGTCATGTGAACGAAGGTCTTCGCGCCGCTTCCCGGGTAGGGCATGGCCTGGAGCAGTTTTCCATTCCTGTCGAACTGCTTCAGCTTCTGGTTGACGGTGTCGAGAACCCAGAACGAGCCGTCCGCCATCGGCCGGAACGCCGTCGGTGCGCCTTCCGTGCGGTGCTCGACATCCTGCATGTCACCGCCGACGCAGTTGTCCGCGGTTCCGAACGGAATCGAGCAGATATCCTTGTGTGCGACAGCGGAGGAGGCCAGCGCCGATTCATACTGCATTCCGTTGACCATCACGACGGAGAATGCCTGCGCCGAAACGGTCGCCGGGAGCGAGAGAGCAGCAGCGAGCAGGGAACCGATCAGAATGTTTCTCATGTGTCTTTTTCTCACTTTGGAGGAAGTTTGATGCCGGGAACGGAGCGAGGGTTCACCGCCGACCCGTTCTTGCCGTAGATCGCCATGTGAAGGTGGGCGCCCGTCGTCCACTGGCCGGTGTTGTCCGAGCGGGCGATCTCCTGGCCTGCCGAGACGCGCTGGCCGTTCGAGACGTTGTAACTCTGGAGGTGGCAGTAGAACGATGTATAGCCATTGTCATACTTCACCTTCACGTAACGCCCGCCGCCCGATTCGTAGCCGCAGGCCACGACGGTGCCGGCACCGAGCGAATTCAGCCTGGTTCCGGTCGGGACGGGGAGGTCGATCCCGCTGTGGAACGAATGGCCGAACAGGTCTCTGGGGCCATATTCCGAGCTGGAACGGCCGGGCATGGGCGAGCAGGGCGCGCCGCCGAACCCACCGGTACCGGGTTTGGAGCCGGAATCGGACGGTTTGCCGCCGGACGAGGAAGAACTCGATCCGCCAGGAGACTGGTTCGAACCGAGAACCGGGGGTTCGGCTCCCTGATGCGCCTGGTGACCGGGGGCATTGACGTAGTAGGAATGTACATAGGCATATCCGTCGCCATGCTTGATCTTGAACCAGTCGCCTTCCTTGGCGACGATCTGTATCTGGTTGCCATTCGTGAGTTTGCCGATGATCTTGCCCCAGGGCCCCGAGCGGACGTTCAGACATGTGCTGACCGCAACCGTACCGGTCTTCGTGTCGACAGCCTTTTCGGTGCCAGCCGCCTGGCCTTCGAGCTTTTTGATCAGGGTTTCATACTGCTTCACAAGGGCCTCGAGACCGGAAATCGTCTTTTCCATCTGTTCGGCCGTCATGCCGGAAGCAGCCGCGCCGGTGCCGTTTTCCGATGTTTTTCCCGAGGCGGCGGTGTCGGAATCGGTGATCGCGTGGTCCTGCAAGGTCGCCAACGGATCTTCCGCATGAAGATGCGCCGGCATCATGCTGCAGGCAAGGACAACGCAGGATATCAGGAGCAGAGAAACATGGTTCCTGATCATACTCAGCCTCCCTGGTAATGATTTTCATGATATATCTTCCCACCCCGGGCCTCAAGGTTACACATGCTTTTTCATCCATGGAAGATCGTCGATCCGGTCGTCAGTCAGGCCGCGAATGGCTTCCAGAAGCGGGGTGGTGAACAGCATCTTCCTGACGGACAGCTCGGAACGGGCCATCGCCAGCGCCTGCCGTCGCTCCGCGCGATCCCGATCATGTTTTCTCATGCGCAAGGCGGACGACTCGCGGGCGATCCCATCACAGATCCTCCTGAGAAGCCGGAAGTCCGGCACAGCTCCGCTGACTATCTCCCCCGTGAGCCGGGCAAGGGCAAGGCTGCCGGCCAGATCGATCTTCAGCGTTTCCCCCACCAGCTTTTCCAGCGCCTCGGGAAGCGCGGACATCGGCATTCCGAGCCGTTTCCAGTCCTCGATCTGCCGATGGAGCCGGCTGACAAGATCATGCACCGTGGCATCGCCGATCCGGAACGGCCGCGGTGCCTGCGGCTGTTCTTCCGGGAGTTCCTGGCCGGCAAGGAGATGAGATGTTTCAACGTCGTCATGAAGCTGTTTCAGGAACTCCAGAAGGCGCCTCTTCCGATAGCCGGCGATCATCTGCGGCGCGGAGGCGTTCATGGCGGAAAGCCACACGGAAAACTCCCTGATTCCTTCGATGCCCGTGGGATCGGGCGGACAGGCGGTGATGAAGAGCCGGTGGTCGTTCGTGTCGCCGAGATGCTGGAGCCAGCCGGAAATCACGTCGCTGCGTTCGGCCGGGTCGATCTCGTCGACCCGGTTCAACACAAGGATCAGCGACTGCCAGGACTTCGCGAGGCGAGTCCGGGAAAGGGCGTTCGAGGCCGCCGCGAACTGCGTCGCGTTGTCGATCCAGACGACGATGTCCGCCTCACCGATCGCTGCTTCGGAGCAGCTCTGGTGCCGCACCAGGCGGGCATTCAGCCCGGGCAGGTCGAGAATGCGGAGATTGGTGATCGTCGGCAGGCGAACGAAGAGGAGCATCCGTTCAAACCCGGAATGCCGCGTGTCGGATCCGCCGTGCGATTCCGCGAGAACCGTGCGGAGGTCTTCCAGGGGCCGCGGCGTCACGATGCCGCCCTCCCTGACGCCGATCAGGGACTCGATATCGGCATACTCGATCGCGCACGGAATGCGCGTCGTGGGGAGGACGCCGGTCGGCAGAAGAGGGCGCTGGAGCAGGGCGTTGACGATCGAGGATTTGCCTGCGTTGAACTCGCCCATGAACGCGATGGTAAGCGGATTTCCTGCGGTCGCCGCAATGTTTTTCCAGGCTTCGGAAAGCACGGCGTGCCGTTCTTCGGAGACGGCCTGGAGGGATTTTCCGACGATGGCGGAAATTCCCGCCCAGCTCAGGCTCGTCAGGGCCGGCGGAATCCTGCCTCTGAGCTCGTCCAGGCGGAGCCGCAGGGGGTCGGCCGTCGCGTCTTCGATCAGCGTCGATGCCCTGATCAGCTCGGCGCGGGCATCCCGATGATGCTCGACGGCGGCCTCTTTTTCGGCGAGGATGAGACGGAGTTCCGCCACGAACCGGGTCGCTTCCGGGTGACAGGCGTCGTCTCCCGGGCTGGTCAGCAGCCTGAGGCAGCTTTCCGGCTTCTCGCGCGAGGGCTTCCCGTCGAGGTGCGATTCGATGATGGCGATACGGCGCAGGACGTCCCGGTGCATGACCGTGCGCTCTTCGGGGGTGATGCCATCGAGCAGGGCGGCCGCTTTTCCCGATTTACCGGCTCGCCAGAGGAGATGGGAGAGAACGCCCCGCTCGTCGGACGTGAGGTCGAATTCGGCGCAACCGGCTGATTCGAGCCATTCGAGGAGTTTCAGTTCGTTCCCGCTCGCCGATGCGAGACACATCAGCGGCATCGCCGCCGCGCGGCCCCGGGCAGGCCAGAGACGGTGGAAGGCGGTGACGAAATCCCCGTCGAGAGCGAAACAGGCGGCTTCGGCCAGGATCGAGATCAACGGATCGAACCAGGTTTCTCGGCGCGCCGGGTCGAGCAGGTTGAGGGCCGCCTCCCGGTCATCGTCGAACAGCGCGGCAACGAGTTCGAGCGTCAGAACCCCGGGAGAGAGCAGGGCTTTCCGAATGGCGGGCCATTCGGGCCTGATGCAACCGTCGCGCAGGACCGGGGCGATGAAGAGCTGCTCGAGCCAGCCCGGCCACTCGCCGGCACGGCAGGGCCGCTGGATACGGCAGACGAGGCCAAGTCTCGCGCATGCCTGGGTGAGTCCCGAGATATCTCCGCTCATCTCGTTCAGGAGGATTTCCGCCTGACGGGTCCTGCCCGCGCAGATCATCGAGATGATCATCATGAGCTGTTCGTTTTCACCCCGAGATTGGCCCGATGCGGCGATCAGGTCGATCGCCTCGGCTGGGTTTCCGGCCGCGTTCATCAGGGCCGCCTGCCGACAGACGATCGCGGGGTGACCGGGGAAGGCGCGGGCAAGCTCCTCCATGACGCGCGCGGCTTCAGAGGCTTTTTCCATGCTGCAGTCGGGCAGCAGGACGGCCGGCCAGGACGCGCCGCGGGGAACGATGCCGAGCATGCGCAGACGGACCCGCGATGCAGCTTCGGCGACGTAGCCGGGCTGGGTTTCGGGCGCGGGCACGAACGCGATCGTTTCCACCCGCCCCTCGTGAGCGGCCCGGAGCTCGAAACGGCCAGGAGTGCAGGAGAACAGGGCGATATCGTCATACGCGAGATCGAGATCGAACCCTTCGTCCAGGAGGGCGGACGGCCGGCAGAGTGCGATGCCCCTGGGATGTGCAACGAGGGCCCCTTCGCCGTCTCCGCCGTCTTCGATCGAAATGCGCCCCCAGAGGGTGACCTCGTAGGCATCCGGTTCGATGTCTGGATACGCCTTGGCAAGACGGGAAATGGCACGCGCGAGCGTCATGCCGTCCGCCCCGTTTTCAGCGTTTCGAGTCCGAGCCTGAGTGAAGATATTTCACATGGTATTATTTCTAGTCGTTTTATATTGCATTCGTCGGATGATGAATTTCGGGAGGCGGCAACGGCTTCCCGGATGACGGAGAAACCCTGGTCGAAGCGCACCGAAAGGTCACGCTTCCACGTCTGGGATATTTCTGCCCGACGTCGGACGATCTCGTGCCGCAGCTTTTTCTTCCCTTCCGCGATCAGGTGCTCGAGGTTCGCCGTCACCTCGCGCGTCATGTCGCCCGTCAGGCGCGCCGCGAGCGATGCGCCGAGCGAGGCCGCTGCGAACAGAAGGTTTCCCTGAAGCAGGAAGGCAACAGCGGCGAGTCTGCCGAATCCGGAAACGAACTGCCGGGCTTCGAGACCCAGCGACACCGATTCGATCTCGAAATCCTTTCTGAACTCGACGAGCGGCGCCGCCGCGCACGGCCGGCCGAGAGAAATGCGTGAGTCGAATCGGGCCAGCTGTTGCGACAGCTCGCGGGAGCAGTCGGCAGCAAGTGGCCGGATGGCCCGGCTGATCCGGTCGAAGATGTTCTCGGCTTCGATCAGGATCTGATCGCGGACGAGCTGATGAAGGCCGGCAATTTTCGCTTCGTCGAGCGAGTCGCTCGACAGAACTGCCTCGACGGCAGCGCGAAGCGTTCGATGCTCCGCCGACGGAGGAACGGCACCCCGTGCCGCCGCGGCTCTCCGCCCGGAAGGCGGAGACAGGGGCCGATCGGCCTCCGCGGCGCGGGCCGTCTCGAAAATGAGGCTTTCGACGCCGTTGGCGAACCGCGTGAGAATGCGTTCTCGATCGGTCTCGAGCGTTTCGATCTCGCGCTCGCGTTCATCGGTGGCCTGCTCAGCCTCGTGCCGGCTCCGGTCGAGCGCCGCCGTCAGCATGGCATGGCCTTTTTCCAGGTCGTCCAGCATCGACTCGAAGCGAGCCAGGGGGATCTCGCACAAGGCATCGCGCCGGCTTTCCACGAGGTCGACCGAGAGGCCGTTCAGCAGATCCGCGACGCCCGACCTGCTCCAGGCCTCGTTGTCGCCGTTTCGGCGAGCTTCCAGCGCGGCCTTCGCGGAAACGCCCCAAAGCCGGATGTCCGGGTGGATCTCGGCGAGGTTCCTGCGGCAGTATTCGACGGCTTCCTTTCGCTGAGCTTCGTCAGGGATGCGGTCGATGCCGTTGACGACGAACCAGCATTTCCTGATATGGTGCTTCAGGACGCCGTTCTTCAGGAACCGCACTTCCGAATCGGATAGTGGCTGGCCGGCGTTCAGAACGAAAATGACCCCGTCCGCGCGCGGGATGAACTCCTCGGTGAGCCGGCGACGCACCTCATCGGTGTCGTTGACGCCCGGCGTGTCGATGATGACGACACCGTCGCGCAGAAGGGGGAGGGGCCAGCCGATCTCGACGTGGTCGACGAGGTGGGCGGATGGGTTCCTGCGCGTGACCCATTCTTTCAGGGTGCTCGGGTCGACCTCCTTCGCGGCGCCGTCACGATCATGAGCGATGGCGATGGGAGCGTCGGCATACCGGATCAGGCACAGCGCTGCCGTGCAGACGAGCGCCGCTCGCGGCAACACGTCTTCGCCGAGAAGGGCGTTGATTAGCGTCGATTTTCCCCGCTTGATTTCTCCGAGAACGGCCACGGAAAAACGCTCGGAAAGTACGCGCCGTTCCAGTTCGCCGGCAGAGCGTATCAGCGCGGTGAAACCGAGTTCACGGGCAATCTCGGCGGCTTTGCCGAGCAGTTCCAGCAGCTGTTTCTGAAATTCACGATAGGTTGCAAGATCCATGTTCTATGATCCGCTCCGAAGTTCGGAAAATCATATCACACGCTCTCTCCATGCTGATGTTTTTGTTTCGGGACGAATCGTGTATAGTGGAGTCATGCCTGAGCAGCTCACGGTCGTCACGCCTGAAAACATCGAGCTCCGATTCCAGATGGCGGGGCTGTATTCGCGCGGCCAGGCTCAGTTTTACGACTTCTTCTACCAGATCGTCGCCAGTATCGTCCTTCACGTGAGTCCGCTCTTCATCGGACTCGGTGGATACGGCTACTCCGGCATCTATGCCGCCTACTCGATCATCGTCTATTTCCTGCTTTTCTGGTGCTATTACCCGTTTTTCGAACTGTATTTCGACGGCCAGACGCCAGGAAAGCGCAAACTCGGGCTCCGCGTCGTCACGGCCGACGGCGGGCGCGTCGGGTTCGCGGCATCTCTCGCGCGGAACATCATCCGCGTCGTCGACTTTCTGCCGGTCTGTTTTCTGATAGGCATGGCATCCATTCTTTTCTCTGAGCGCCACCAGCGGCTTGGCGACCTCGCCGCCGGAACGATCGTGATCCGCGACGCCGAGGATCTGACGAAGGTTGCCGGAACCGGAAAGCCCGATGAACACTGACCCCTCGACGACGAACGGCTTTTCCGACTGCCTTTCGCTGATCGAGAGTTCCGATCCCGCATCGAGGCGGAAGGGCGTCGCACAGCTCGAACGCTTTCACGAGCCGCGTGCCCTTCGCGTCGCCCTGTCGCTTTCGAAAGACCCCGACGAAGGCGTCAGGGAAACGGCAGTCGAGGTTGCCGCCACCCTCAGGCGCGCCGGTGTCTCGACCGAGAAGCCGGGAAAAATGAAGCCCGCCCGCCAGGTGGCGACGGACACCCTGCTCTCGTCGCCGGAAGTCATGGACGAGGTGTTTTTCCTCTGGCGACGGAACCGGAAAAACATCATCAAGGCCTGGCTTCTGTCCGACCTCCCGCAGATTCTCATCTGCCTCTCGATTTTTGCGACGCACGGCCTGATAAGGAACATGCCGTTCTCCAGTTCGACGGTCGACGGCCTGATGGCGATCATCTTTCTCGTCATCTGTTTTCTCGGCCGCCCCTTTGCCTGGATGCTGACGGGAAGAGCCTTCACGGCGTCGTTCCCGGACCGCCCCTCCCAGACCGTCGCGAAACGCCCGATGCGCCCAGTCGAGTATCTCGGGCTTCTGCAGA
Organism: Candidatus Rifleibacteriota bacterium; assembly: GCA_022704935.1. GTDB lineage: Bacteria > Muiribacteriota > Ozemobacteria > Ozemobacterales > Ozemobacteraceae > MWAR01. The sequence continues at coordinate 683 of JAKJFL010000047.1, read as the reverse complement.
TGAACGTGATCGCCCAGCTTCCGCTCGTTGGCGGGGCGGCGCTCCTGTTTTACGCGCCGCCCATCGACGCGGGGTTGTATTTCATCGTGTATCTGTTGTTTTTTCTTGCATATCACAGTTTCACCTGCACCCTCATGCCGCGCCAACTGATCTCGAACGCCGATGTTTTCGTCACCCTGCGCGGCCTGTTCTGGGACGGTTTCGACGGCTGGAAGTTCCAGCGGACCCTGTACATGTCCTTCCTCTGGATGATGACGTTGCTGTATTTCGCCATCATCGTCAGCGCGATCTACCTCCTGGAGATATTCCATATCCGCAACGCAGGATTTATATTTCCGGCTATTGTCATCATGGCGGACACGCTTGTCGATACGTTCTGGATGGGGTGGCAGATCACCGTCGCCAGACTTATTCCAGGCGACGTTCTGAGGAAGAGATCGGTATGAAACATCCGATGTCGCGCGCGAATCGTCCGATACGAGTATATATCATATGGCATATATTATTCGTCGCGACTTTTCTGTCGCCCTGCGCCTGCATCGCCGGCACGATGACGTGCAGAACCCTGAAAAACGTATCGGCGGACATCTCAACTTCCGTGGCCGACCTGGCACGGGGAGACGCCCAGCCCGACGACCGGCTGTATCAGCTTGCCGGGCAGTTTCAGGGCATCGATGCGTTCC
>JAKJFL010000046.1:0-11652 GCA_022704935.1 Candidatus Rifleibacteriota bacterium | reverse complement strand
ATGATGCTCATGATGCGCGGCAAGTAGTCTGCGAGGTTGCGCTCGTGCACGATGACGATGAAGTTCGCCTCGCGGATCGATTCGAGCCGGCGGATCTCACCGTCGTTGTCGTGGAAGGCGATGATGCCGCCCGGGGCGAGCCATGCGTCGTTCATGATGAACTGGAGGAGTTCGAATGGCCTGAGATCGGGGTCTGAAAAGTCGAGCAGGACCAGTTCCGGCATTTCGAGGGTGAGATACTCGCGCGCCGTCTGGAAATCGGGAATGACGGTGAGATGGAAACTTCGCCTGCTTTCTTCCGGTAACAGGCGTTCGACGTCGGATATCAGAGATGAGTTGTCGCTGATCAGCGGAAGCTGTCTCATCGCCCCCCCTGGCGGCATATATATATCAAATCACTATACTCCGCGTCGGCGATTTATCCAAGGCATCCGCCTTCACTTTCTCATGACCGGCCCGAGGCGGCGGAGGATTTCCTCCGTTTCGGGTCGAGGAGCCGGACGAGGCGGACGGGATGGCTTTTTCCCTTGACGCAGGTTTCGCCGAGAGACTCGTAACTGCCGATGTCCCTGACGCGAAGACGCAGGGCCTCGTCGAGGACGACCGCTACGGGGGCAAATCGCTCGGCGAGCGCGGCAGCCCGGGCCGCGAGGTTCACTGTGTCGCCGATGATCGTATGGTCTCGCCTGTCACCGGAACCGAGGATTCCCGTGACGACGGAGCCTATTGTCATCCCGACTGCTGGCCGGAACGAAAGCGCGCCTTCCTGGTGTGCCGCCTGTAAGCGCCGGGCGGTTTTCACGGCGACGGCGTCGAGTTCCGGAGGAAAGACGGCGAGGATCTTCTGGCCGAGCAGTTTGTCGATATCGGCTCCGGCGGCGTGCAGGATGCGGGACGCGACGATGACGTGTCGGTTGAGAAGTTCGAGAGCGGCTTCTGGAGACATCGATGCCATGGCGGTTTCGATACCGGTGAAGGAGACGAAGCAAACGATGAACTCGCGGCGGGCCCCTTCCCTAGCTTTTTTCTCGTCGTCGCCCGATGTCGCGGCAGTCAGAGCCGAACTCGAAACCATTTTCCGCAATATATTTCGTTCTTCGAGTCCCCGGGCCATCTTGTTGAAGGTGTCGGCCAGTTCGCCGAGTTCGTCGGATCGGTCAGACGGCACCCGGTGGGTGTAGTTTTCCGCGCTGACGGCCTGAATGCCGACGATCAGGCTCCGGATGGGGGAGACGATGTCCTGGGTCGCGCTTGCGGCGAGCAGAAGGGTGATGAGCGCCGCAACGAGGAGGGTCGCGTTCAGTCTGCGCTTGATCGCCGCCGTTTCGGCCAGAAGCGGCGCCTCGTCGGCGAGCGCGACGAAGACGAACTGGCGGGAATAGACGCCGGGCGCCCCCTCCACCAGCCACCGGGTGTTCCCGTCACTCAGGCGCAGACTGAGCGACCTCGACGAGGCATCCACCTGCCGGGCGACCCGGCGCAGGAACGGGTGGCGCTCGCCGGTGCCGGGGTGGCAGGGTTTGCCGATCTTGTCCCGCTGGAAGACGAAGAGCGGGCCGTCCCGCCATTTTCCCGACAGCGTCCGGCTCATGGCGTTGTTCTCGTGATATTCGGCCTTGAGCAGGATCGAGAGGAGAAACTCCGGAGCCTCCTGACTTGGGAGAAACATCTCGTACAGCATCACCATGCCGATTCCGATCTCGAGCAGGAGCGGCTCGTTTTTCCCGTTGATCCAGTCGAAGAACGCCTCGGGGCCGAGAACGGAGAGGAAGATTTCGCGGCCGACGTCCCACACCATTTCGCGCTTCGTCGCGAGGGCGGAGCCGCGTTCGGGATCGTCCGACACTGTCCTGCTCCCGCCCGGAACCATTCCGGTGCCGCGCGCGGTGAGCGTGACATTCGCGTTGTGATTCATGAGTTCGGCAAGCATGCTGGGGCCTCCCACCGGATCGCGGGGGCGGGACTGGTGGCGGACATAGCTGCCCATGCCGGCGAGAATGACCTTGCGCAGGGAAAGGTCGATCGGCTCATTGTATAAATAGAGAAAGATATTTTTAAAGCGTCGTTCGAGTTCCGCCCTGGCGGCGGGATCGTCACCTGCGGCGTCCCGCCTGGCGGCTTCGAGAAACGTCCTGTTTCCGAACAGCCGTGAGAGCAGGTGCCAGATGCGCGGTCGGTGCGCGAGGGCCTGTAGTTCGAGCAGGTTGATGGTGTTTCTCAGGTCAGTCCGGATCTCCTGGACGCGGACTTCGTGACGTTCATCCGCATACGGCTCGATGACTAGAAACATTGTCGTCAGCGGGAACAACGCCGCCAGAAGAAATCCGGCGGAAAGCTGACGGCCCAGACTGAGTGCGAGGCCGCCTCCGCGGAAAAGGGTTGAAAACCATGTCAGAACGGCCATGGCGGATGTCGCCCAGCAGAACGTCCGTATCAGGATGGTGGTGTTTCCCCGGCCGGGGGTTCCGGCAGGGAGTTTCATGGCGGCGAGAACGGTGTGCCGCCTGCCGACGAACGCCGTTCCGCGGCTGACAACCCAGTTCTGTGGCGATGAAGCGCCGTCCAGACAGGCGCTGAGGGGCGGCTTCCGCCACGATGCGTGCGCCGTGATGCTGCGGCTGTCTTCGGAAACGAACGCAAGCCGGATGCCAAGGTTGGCGTATCTGCGGATAGTCGATTCGATGCTGAGCTTCCCCGTGGCGGTGGGCGGCATGATGAAGAGAATGCCTCCGAGAGTCATCCGCTGGCGGATGTGTTCCCTGACCGTCGAGACATTAGGGGCGAACAGTGTGTCCGGTGTCGGGGAACGGAGCAGCTCGGCGGCCTTCCGTTTGTCGATGAGGGGCATCCAGAAGAGAAGCGCGTCCCTGTGCCTGAAAACTACCGGTGCGGCGGTTCCTCGCTTCTCTTCGTTGAAATAGCTGATGGTCTGGACCGAGCCAAGGAAGCGGGGAATGCGTTCGGAGAGGAGAATGGCATCGCTTGCGGCCGGTTCCCGGAAACACATCTGAATGTTCATCTCGAGGAACCGGCTGAAAAAGTCCCGCTCTTCAGGGGTGTGATCGCCCTGGACATCGACGCGCCTGGGGTGAACGAGCAAGCTCATCGCGAAAATCGGTCGCGAGGCAGACCGCTCGAGGCGCCGCGTGACCTCCTGCAGGCCGGAAGCGACGTTCGCTTCCGGGGAACCGGCGATCTCGTCGGCGAAGTTCTGCGCCGCTTCTTCCAGGCGGTCGACGAGCAGCAGACGGCCCAGGTCCTGGTGCCTGACTAGGTGGAGGGCCGTGTCGAGAAGTTCCGACGTCGTCTGGCGAATCCGGGCCTGTTCGAACGCCGCGCTTTCGGAAAGGGTCGTATGAATCAGCCAGGCAGGGAGAAGGAGGAGAGCGGCGCCGACAAAGAAGAGCAGACGTCGCGAAAAAGCGTTCATGCCTTGTCTCCTTCCGGTTGCTCCAGCCGGAGGAGCTCGTCCGACGTGACATTCGCCTGGTAGACGAAGGCGCGCTTCTCATGGCCTGCGAGGGGAACCGCGCAAGCCGTGAGGGCTCCCCCGGCCTTCGCGATCTCCGGCGTCATCACGAGTGGGAGGCCCGGGGCGGATTTTGAGAGCGCTTCGAGCCCCGTGGCCTCTGCCACGGATTCCCCGAGCACCGATATCTCGAAGCGGAAGGCCGGATCGCCGATGCCGCCGAACAGCAGGTCGCCGCTGCTCAATCCTACGCCGATGGCGTAGGGAAACAGACCCTGGAAACATCGCTCTTCGTTGATAGCCTCCATCTCGCGCAGCATCGCAAGACCGGCCGTGATCGCGCGTTTCTCGAGCCCCTCGTCGCCTGGCAGATGGGGTTCGAAGATCGCCTGGATCGCGTCACCGATGAACCTGTCGATGCGTCCCCCATGACGATGAATGATGTCTGCCATCAGGTCGAAATGCCTGTTCAGCATGCCGGTGATCGTTGCTGCAGGCTGATTCTCACAGAGCGTCGTGAACGAGCGGATATCGGATACCAGGACGATGCCCGGGCCTCGGCGGGGTTTCGACGTCGTTCCCTCGGAAAGGGCCTGGAGTGCCGTTCCGGATACGAAAGTCGAGAGTCGCTGCCGCTGCCTCAGCCCGTCCGTCATCTCGTCGAACGCCCTCGTCAGGACCCCAAGTTCGTCGGACCGGTCGAGTTCCACCCGGATGTCGAGGTCGCCTCCGGTGACGGCCGTGAGACCCTTCTTCACCGAGATGATCGACGGGACGACGTGCTGGGCCGTGATCGTCCCCAACAGAATGACCATCGTGAGGCTGAGCAAAAGAAATCCCGCGAGGCGCCTACGGCGTGCTTCGAAGACTGCCAGCTCCGGCTTCAGGGGGAGAGCGGCCGCGAGCCAGACGTCGCGCATGGCGCCGGACGGCCGGGCCAGGACAAACCATTCGTCCGGGGCGAAGACATGCGTGGTGAACGCGCCGCCGCGCGCCATGGCGGCGTTGGCCGGGTGCTCGAGAAGCCGCCGGTGCAGGGCCGACGCGGAAATCAGGGGAACGAGGCGGTCACGCTCCTTCCGGAACGCCATAAAGACGCCATCCGGGTTTGTCCGGGCGTAGTCGGCCAGTGCGCTTCGGATGGCTTCCCTGTCGAGAAACTGGTCGTGCCAGGCGATCAGGAAAGCGATCGCTTCACCCGTTTCGGTCTGGATGAAGTCGTGAAGCTTGACCAGCCAGTGGCTGCCGGCCTTGAAAAACTCGGGGATGCCGCGACGCATCTCGGCGATCTGCGTGATGTTCGTGTAGGAAATCTGCGAGAAGGCTTCCCAGAAAATATTGTCACGGGTCGAGAGCGGGTTTTTCCCGGGCGGAGGCCGTTGATAGGTCATCTCGTATCGGTTCCGGAGAGTGTTGATAAAATATATTTTATAGTATTTATGGAGCCCCTCGTACTGCTCCGGCGTCAGAATGCTACCTCCGGTCGCGAGTTCGTTCCCGTACATGTCGAACAGGAACAGGGCGGACAGGGGAAGCGAGGGGGAGGCGTTCGAAAACTCCGTGAGAATACGCTCTGTGAGACCCGGTGCGCGGACGCCGTGTCGCCTGACCGCGTCTTTCCAGCCCTGTGTTTCGAGGATGCGCATGAAGGTCGCGAGATACCGGCTCTGAAGCTGGCCTTTCGTCTGGTCGATGGCCGCCAGCGTCGAGGACAGCCGTCGCTCCAGACTCTGCATCAAGGCTTCCCGGCGTTCGTCGACGTAGCCAGAGAAGGTCTGGATGGCGAGAGAGAATGGAAGGGCGCAGGCGAGGGCATACAGGCCGGCGAAACGCCACGAGAGCGGGACGGCCGGCCACGCGCCCAGCAGCAGACCTCTCGTGAGCAGCAGCAGACAGCCGAGACCGAAAATGAAACAGGCGGCCACGAGGTGAAACGGCAGTCCCGGAGCGGTTTCGGCCGGGAGAAGCACGAAGGCGAGATGCGAAGAGTTCAGGATGATCCGGGTGTAGATGCGGTGGTTTCCGATCGTCTCCCCCCATGGCGGAAGCGACCGCTCGCGTTCACGAAACGGGATGGCGCGGTATCTCGCTCGCCAGGCCGCGAACGAACGCGACGATCTGATGCTTTGCGGCATGAGATCCCCGATATGCGAGGGATGACATCGGATGAAGCCGTTCCATTTAATCTCCCGGTCACGAACCGCAGTCGCGGAGAGGCGCATTGCCGTGGTCGCGGAGCGGATATCGTCCGGCACGAGCAGAATGAAACCGGCAAGCGGTCGGGGTCCGTCCGTGATCATGTCCCAGACGAGATACTGCTGGGCCCGCTCGGCAAAGACCCTGACCGGAACCCCTCGCAGGCTCTGGGCGAGAGGCGTCGCTTCCATGCCGTTGCCGAACAGGGTGGTCAGGAGCTTTGTCATGCGGCGTTCATCGGCTTCTGAACGGCGTTTTCCATCGTGACGGGTGACGAGGTGATGAAACGTCTGTGCCATCGCCTGACGGCCGATGCCGCCGCCCGCCGGCGCATCGGTGACGCGCGGCGGGGCGTCGGTGGCGGCGCTGGAATACTCGAACATCCAGACTCGGGTGCCGGGAAGCCGCCGCCGGACGTCCGCGGAAAGAGCGGACCAGGAGATATTCCTTCCCCGCGCGGTTTCGAGGTCCCCCAGGCGTGCCAGCAGCCGGGCGGCATGGAGCGAACACTGGTCGCGAAGACGCCACTGCAGCGCCATGGCATCGAGTGCTTGCCGGGCCTTTTCCTCCTGACGCCGGTTCAGCGTCTCGACCGATCGTTGGCCGGAAAGATGGCTTCCGATCGAGATCGAAACCAGGGTCAGTGTTGCGAGGACGATTGCCAGAAGATACGTCGGGATCGCACCGCGGCGCGAGTAAGGGTGTATGTGTGGTTGCGTCTTTCGCATGGGCTCGGGAGCATGATACACCCGTGCGCCGCGGTGGTCACCAACGATCAGAACTGAGCCGGGGCTTGCTCCTCCGCGAACGGCTCCCCGGGGGCGTGGGCTCCCTCCGGTGCGGTTTCACCGCTCAGAAGCGCGACGTCTTCCGGTCGGGAGAGAAACGTGATCGATTCGGCGACCACTTCCGTGTAATACTGCGGCTTGCCGTCGCGGGCATCGAACTTCGACACGCGGAGCCGGCCCTCGACGAGTACCGGCATGCCCTTGCGGAGATGCTTCAGACATCGGTCGGCGGTCGCGTTCCAGGTGGAGACGTTGACGAAACTCGTCTCGGTACCGCTCTGGCCATCGGTGCTCTTGAACGCATGGTTCACGGCGACGGAAAGCCCGACCCTGGTCCTGCCGTCGCGGATCTGGCGGGACTGCGGATCACGGGTCAGATTGCCGGCAATGACGACCTTGTTCAACGAAATCATGGGTTCCTCCTCGGCGGATGTGTGATCGATGCGCTTGCGCATCTGCCCATACCTCATCCGGGAGGCGGGGTCGGGGAAAACTTTTTTCCGGAGCGTCGGTTCAGCGTCTGGAAAAGTCGCCGCGAAGCCGGTACAGAGCCGTTCCGATCCATTCGTGCATGGCGTAGGAGAAGAGCGAGAAGTCACTCTCGCAGGCATTGTCGATCGTTTTTCCCGATTGGACTGGAGCTGGAAGCACTTCGAACCCTGCCGCGGAGAACACGGCGGCGGCGCGACTGATATGGGGGCCGTTCGTGACCAGCAGCAGACGTCGGATGCCTCGCGGAAGCAGAACCTGGGCGACTTTCCGCGCTTCGGTGCGCGTTGTCGTGATGCCGCCGGTCAGGATTTCGTAAGACCCTCGCGGCAGATCGAGAAAGGCGGCGAAAGATGCGACCCAGACGGCTTCAGGAATCGGCCGGTTCGGAAGCGGATCGCCCGTGCTGAAGACAAGCAGCGGGGCCCGCCCGGCCCGCAGCAGCTCGGCACCGTGCAGAACCCGCTGGAGCCCGGCATACGTATACTCTCCCTGTTTCGATACCCCCGAGGCCAGAACCAGAATTGCATCTGCGTTTCCGTCGGCATGGGGCAGCAGCAGTGGTCTGCACAGATAGCCGGCGATCGGAAGATACGTCAGGAGGACCATAATCGTTCCGATGGCCGCGAGACTCTGAAGGATTTTCGAGAGAAGGAGGCTCTGCTCGGTTTTTCGGCAGGCGACGACGAGCGCCCACAGGCCGATGATGCCGATTCCGATGGCGAACGCCTGTCGCGCGGGCTCTCGAACCTGGGGAATCACGACCACGGCGATGAGCGTGGCAAGTGGAACGGCGAGAGCCGAGGCGACCTTGGAAAAAGGGGAACTGCCTTTTTCAGGATTCATGCGGATCTTCCTGCTTCGTCACCGGCCTGCGGCGCTTTTCATCAGTAGCGAGGGCGTCGATCAGGCTTCTGCACCAGGCGAGAACCGCTTTGCGATACTCGAAATGCTCCAGCCGTTTTCCTTCGTCGCGGAGCTTCGTGAAAGCATACAGCATCTCGCAGCCGATCTTGTGAAGCTCGTATGCCTGCGGAATCAGCATGGCGATCCCTGCGCGGGTCGCACGCCCGGGAAGCGGCGAGTTGAAGAAGGCTTCCGAGGTCAGAACGAGCGCCAGAAAACGATTGTGCGCCTTCCTGCGCACCTGGATGTCGGCAGGCGTGGGCGGCGGTTCGAGCTTCACGGCCACGCGCGACAGCAGCTCGTTTCCCAGCATGGCCATGCAGTAAACGTGTGCTTCGAGCAGCCGGTCGGGCTGACCGCGCAGGGTTTCGAGCGTCAGATCGTCCAGTCGGTGAAAGATGTTCTGGCTTTCCGGGCTCAGCGCCTGCACGGGAAAGGTCATCGTCTCGATGCGCCCCTGTTGCTGTTTGAGCGCGCGCTTCGGGAACACCGCGAGCTGGCCGTCGATCGCTTCCACGAGACTGTCGTTGGTGAGCGGGTTCAGCCTCGGCTCCTCGGCGGGTTTGTCCTTCCGCGCCTCCGGCCAGACCTCATCCTGTGTAGGAGCGCTTTTCTCAGGCTGCCTGCCGGCTCGGGGCACGGAATGAGAGGCTTTTGAAACCGCCGGGGATTGCGGAGCCGGCTGAACGGCACGCGCCGGAGCCGACGACAGCTGCTGGTGCCAGGCGGCGATCCCAAGCAGGGCCGCGTATGCGGCGGCGACCACACCCGCGGGAATGCTTCCGACGTCGACGAGCGCAAGGGGAAGCGCGGCGCCGGCCCTGACCGCCGCCATGAACGCATCCAGTGCCAGCGCCAGCCCGGCCGCCAGAAACACGCCCGCCTGGAACCAGACGACGCTCATGATCACCATGAACAGCCCGATCGGCAGGATGAAGTCGAACGACCAGACGACCAGCGGATTCACTACGAACGCCGCCAGGGGAACGATGCCGAAATGCCAGGCGACCAGCGGTATCGTCGAGAGGCTCGCGGCAGTCGACACGGCAAGATATCGGGCCGGGACCCTGGGCAGACGCAGGCGCAGAAACAGGGATTCGAGCGGCGGCCGGCCGAGAACGATCCCGAGGACGGCGATGAAGCTCAGCTGAAACCCGACATGGTGCACCCAGGCGGGATTCCACAGCAGGACCGCCAGCGCCGCCGCCGCGACCGGCCTGATCGGGCCTGGGTCGGCTTCGAGAAGAGAAGACAGAGCTACCGCTACATACATGGCTACGGCCCGCCAGACCGACGGCTGGCCTGACGTCATCAGCGCGTAGCCGACGAGAACTGCGATGGTGAACAGCGCCCGCGAGATTGGCGGAATACCGCTCCAGTGAAGTATAGCTGTCAATACAAATGCCAGGACGAGAAGATGCTGCCCCGAGACGGCGAGCAGATGGGAAACGCCGGTGTCCCTGAACAGGCGGCGGTCTTCGCGGCTCAGCCGGCTTGTGTCGCCGAGCAGCAGCCCCTGCATGAAGCCCTGGTGGCGTTCCGGCAGGAGCCGGGAGATTGCGTCGCGTGTGTGCTTCTGGAGAAAGTGGATCGACGGTTCCAGCGTTGTCGATCCCGTGGCTTCGCCGAGCGCAGCCGCCTTGAACCGGGCGAGGCGCCGGCTGTCCCCCGACGAAAGCGTGCCGGCCGCGGAATACTTCTGCCCCGGCTCCGGAAGAATTTCGGTGCGGCGGGTTTCGACCCGGATGTCACACGAGAGGGCCATTTCCTGCGATGCCGTCTCGTACACCGGCCGGGACATGGTGAACGACAGGCCTCCGCGTGCCATCGGCCTGAAATCGCCCGAACAGACGCCGGTCAGGCGCCCGGTCGAGCCGTCGAAGGGCACCAGTTCGGCAGGAGTTGCCGGCAGCTCGGCCCGGATCGTTCCCGCGAACGTGCCGCAGGCGATCGCGCAGCCCAGCAGCGGTACCCATGCGGCTCGCCCGCCGAGCGGCAGAACGAACGACAGGGCAGTCCCGACGAGAGCCAACCCCAGAAACACCCACCAACCGGATGCAGGCACGAAATCGGCAAGTTGGAGTCCGATGATGAACGCTGCGACGAAGAACGGCAGGGTTTCATATTCACTGCCGGAATGAGACCGGGAAGGGGTTCGCTGTTTCACGGTTCCTCGTCCAGTCGGACGCCGTCGATACGCAGTTGATTGATCTTCGCCGGCCCGAGCCCTGGAACGCGCTGCTGAAGGTCATCCCAGCTTCGGAACGGCATCTCGCGCCGCTCGGCGATGATCCGGTCGGCGATGATCGGTCCGATGCCCGGGCAGGCCAGCAACGCAGGCCTGTCGGCCGTGTTGATGATCACCTTCGACGGCGCCTGCGGCCCCGTTTCGGCGATGGGAGTGCCCCACACCCGGCCTTTCGAATCGACGCTCGTGTCGATCAGGGCCTCTCCCGCGGGAACCGCTTCCGAAGGTCTGACGGCATGCGTCGTCCACCACGCCGCGGCGAGGTTGATCAGGAGCGAGCCCACGATGAGAATCAGGAACTGGCGACGGTCGTCGGCGGTCGGTTCAGACATACCCTCCATCCTTCCCCCTCGCTCCGGAGCGTCCATGGACGGTCTCCGAGGGCTTCCGTGATCCAGCCGATTCCAGCAATCTCGCTCCCGGGCTCGGTCTCGAACCGGCAGGCATCGACGACGACCCAGTTCCAGCCCCCCCGCTCGAGCGCGACGCGCACCGCCCGCATCGGCAGAAACGGCTCGGCGAGCTTCTCGAGAGATGGCGTCGGCCAGTCGCCCGTCCGTTCGAGAAACGCGCGGGCGAGCAGCGGGGCGAACGGCAGCAGCAGCGACCAGATCAGCCGCACTCCGGCGCCGGGAACGGCGGGGCCTGCCGGCGCCTGCTTCCAGGCCTTTCGCACCGCGGCCAGAGCCGGGTAGGCATGCGACCGCAGGACGAGGTGGTCACGCGCCGCGAAGGCCGCTGATAGCCAGGGGGCGGCGTCCCATGCGCTGCATTCCGGATCATTCGTGGCTGCCGCAGCGGCGGCTTCGGAACGTTCGTGGACCAAAGAGAGCCAGCGATGCGCGGACTCCAGGAGCGGCTCGTCGGGAAGGGCGTCGCCCGCGGTCAGGGAAGCGATACATACCGCATCATATCCATACTCGGCGGTGAGTTCCGGAGCGATGGAAACAGGCATGACATCGACCGGAAGCCAGCATTCCCGCCCGCTCCAGGCCTGGCACGCACGCTGCCGGACGTCGGCCTGAAAGGACCCTTCGGAACGAGAGGTCGGGAGCCAACGGGAAGCGTCGCGGGCGATCCGGTGCGGGTTGTACCGGAGGCTCATCTGCCCAACTGCGACCAGAGAAGATCGATCCGCTTGTTCTTGATGCCGGCTTCGTAGGCGAGGAAAAACAGCATCTCCCGCGCGTGGTCGATGATCGCCTGCTCCTGCATGGCTTTTCCGCATGCGATCAGCAGGCGGATCTCGGTGATGAAGAAGTCCTGGTCGCTCGCCTGGGCGTTCTTCTCGGCGGCGAGAAGGCCTTTCATCACGTCTTCATACGCCCTGGACTCGAACTTCTCGACCAGGGCGTTCACCTCGTGCGCCGTCGCGACCGCTCGTTTCATTTCGATGCCCTCGGGGCTCGTCAGCTTCGCAGCACGCTTCTCGGCTGTCGCGACCGCGTCCGGCGCCAGTTTCAGATTGAAGAACGAGTCGTAGGCCAGGATCAGTGCCGCCCCGACGATCAGCTCATCGAGCTCCTCGCCGGTCGTGAAGCTTCTGCCGGCCACCC
>JAKJFL010000621.1:0-2487 GCA_022704935.1 Candidatus Rifleibacteriota bacterium | reverse complement strand
AGCCTGAGTTTTATTAACGGTCGTCGCGGAAAAACGGCCGGCCGATTCCTCTGTGGAAATCAGCCGGCCGCAGTGATCCAGCGCTGCTCTTATCGAGTCCAGCAGAATGATGACCGTCCGTTCGTCCTGAGCCTGTCGAAGGGGGGCGGGAGCCTCTCGTGATTCGACAGGCTCAGCACGAACGGGAATGCGAAATGTGCTTTTGTCATGCAGGAATCAATCTTTTTTCTCGGCTTCGGGAGAGATCACCAGGAACAGCGGGGTGCCTTCCCTGATCACGACGAACACTGAGCTTTTCTTGGCACCCGACGGTGCTTTCAACGCAGAGACAAGGGAGGCCTCATCGGTCACGGGGCTCCCGTTGATCTGCGTGATGACGTCCCGAGGCCGAAGGCCTGCTTCCGCCGAAGGTGAATTGTCCTCGACGCCCGTGACGACGAGGCCGGACTTCTTTTCGATCCGCATCGACTCGGCCAGTTCCGGCGTCAGCACCTTGAACGAGAAGCCGAGGCTCTTGTAGGGCCGCTCTTCCTCACCCTTCTTTCCGGCGGCTTTTTCCTGGTGCAGCAGGTCCTCCGGATCGCGAAGGCCGAAGGTGCGGGGCATGCGTTCAAGGATGATCGGGATCGTCTTCTTCTCCCCGTTCCGGAGGATGTCGAACGAAACCGTGTCGCCGACCTTCCGGCTGAGGATGTATTTCTGGACGTCACTGGTCGATCTGATTTTCTTCCCGTCGATCGACCGGATGATATCCATCTGCTGGAGGCCCGCCTTGGCGGACGGCGTGTCGGGATTCACCTCCATCACTACGGCTCCGTTCTTGTCGTCGAGCGAGAAATGTTCGGCCAGTTCAGGCGTCACCGGCTGCATCGTGATGCCGATGTACGGTCGTTCGACCGAGCCCGTCTCGGAAATCTGCGCGGCCACGCGACTCGCCATGTTCGAGGGGATCGCGAAGCCGATTCCCGAGCCGGGAGCGGCGAAGATCAACGTGTTGATGCCGATCACGCGGCCGTCGAGATCGACAAGGGGCCCGCCCGAGTTGCCTGGGTTGATGCTCGCGTCGGTCTGGATGAAATCCTCGATCGCCGTCGCGCCGATACCCGAGCGGCCGAGCGCGCTGACGACGCCGACGGTCACGGTCTGTTCTAGGCCGAGCGGGCTGCCGATGGCCATGCACCATTGGCCGACCTCGGTTTTGTCGGAATCGGCGAACTGGGCTGCCTGAAGCGGAAAGTCGACGTTCACCTTGATGACGGCCAGATCGCTCTGGGGGTCCTGGCCGACCATCGTGGCCGCCGCCTCTTTTCCGTCATGGAATTTGACGGTCATCTTCGAAGCGCCCTTCACGACGTGATTGTTGGTCAGGATCGTGCCGTTCGCATTGAAGATGACGCCCGACCCGGCGGCCTCGGACTTGAAGGGGGAGCGAGGGCCGAATTTTCTGCCACGCGGCATGTTCCTGAAAAAGTCTTTGAAGAGGTCTTCGAATGGGGTGCCTCTGAGCTGATCTTCATCGTCTTCATCGGGGGGCTGACCGATCTGCCCGCCTTCCGTCCGCTCGACGCGGATGTTGACGACGCTCGGCTTAAGGGTTTTCGCGACCGTGGTGAATGCCATCTGGAGTTCACGCGCGGCCTGGGCCGGTTCGGCGGAAGCCGCATGGGGCGTTCCAACGAGACCGACGATCAGCAGCAGACTGAAAGCGGCGGCCAGAATGTCACGAGTTAGGTGTGTACGATGCATGTGGTGCCTCCTCAAACCGGTAGTCCGGAGAATTCGCTGATGCCGGGGACTTTCACCCGGGCACCGTATATAGACCGGAAACGAAAGCGAAAGTTCCAGAAATCGACATTGATTTTTCAGGGCGTGAATGATTGAATGACGGCTCAGAATATTTCCAGGAGACATCTCATGCGCATCGTCGTTTCCGGCGGGGCCGGCTTCATCGGATCACATCTCGTCGACAGGCTGATCGAACAGGGCCACAAGATCATCATCCTCGACAACTTCGTCACCGGCTGTCGCGAAAACGTCGCCAAGCATCTCGAGAGCGGCGCCGCCACCCTCGTCGAACACGACATCACGAAGCCGATCTACCTGGGCGACAAGATCGAACGCATCTACCATCTGGCTTCACCGGCCAGTCCGATCGATTACCAGAAGCTTCCGATACCCACCATGAAGGTCGGATCGCTCGGCACGCACAACATGCTGGGCATGGCGAAGCTGCACGGGGCGCGGCTTCTGCTCGCCTCGACCTCGGAGGTCTACGGAGACCCCGAGATTCATCCGCAGAAAGAAGATTACTGGGGCCACGTGAACCCGGTCGGCCCCCGCTCCTGCTATGACGAGGCGAAGCGGTTCGCCGAGGCGTTGACGGTCACCTACCGCGATTACCACAAGGTCGACGTTCGGATCATCCGCATTTTCAACACCTACGGGCCGCGCATGCGGCTCAACGACGGCCGCGTGGTGCCGGCGTTC
>JAKJFL010000620.1:0-2499 GCA_022704935.1 Candidatus Rifleibacteriota bacterium | reverse complement strand
GTTGCCTCAGCCGGAGCCGGCTTCCTGGCGACGGTAGCCATCAGACTGGCGATATCCGGGGCGAGAAGTGGGATCGCGCCGGCGATCACGGCATCCCACAGATCCTGGGTGTCGGGAAGGATGACGCCGTTCACGTCGTGCGTGCAACGATATAAAACGGAAAATCCTTCGCGGGTCGGATTGGTCGCGAGAATGAACGCCGCCTGGGTGCGCAATTCCGCATTCTTTTCCGCCGGAAGATATTCCAGCAGCAGATTCTGGACAGAGGCAAAGTCGACCGTCGCGAGCAGGGAGAGGCTGTTCTTGCGGACTTTCATCTGCGGCGACTTCAGCATGCCCGTCAGATACTGGAGCGCGCTGGCCCTGTCCGAGACGAGATACAGTTCGAGCGCGGCTGTCTTGATGCGGACGTCGTCCTGTCGCAGGTAGTTCGGTATTTCGTATGATATGCAATCGATGTCGAATCTGCCGATCGTCCGCAGCGCCGCGGCGACGACGCCGGGGTCCTCGTGCTTGAGGTGCGGAAACATCGGTTTGGGGTCCCACCGCACGCCATGGGTGGAAATCCGGTCGAACAGGTGGAGGAGGACCGATCGGTCGAGCTTCGCGAGCAGGAGAATGCCGATCGTTTCGCGGAGTTCGGTGAACGATTCCTGGTCGCGTATTGCGGAAAGATGCCGCCTCTGGCTCTTCGGGTCGAGATCGTAGAACGAGCCGTCCCGCACGATCCGCCGGAGGGTCTCGATCGAATACTCGTCATGGGTCTTCCCGAGAACCTGCAGGAGCAGTTCGCGGATCTCTTCGGTGGTTTCGCGCATCTGAAGCTGTTCGAGAGCTTCACGCACCTTTGGAACGTCGAGCCCCTGAACGAGGATTCTGACGGCCGCAAGCCGTGTTTCCGGCTCTTCGTGGGTGAGATCGTTGAGCGCGATCCTGCATGCCGTCTGCAGTTTGCGCTTTCTGAGGGCTTCCTTCAGCTTCTCGAGATACTGTTCGATCGACTCCTCGAGAATGCCCGAGGCCTTGATCGACGCGATCAGCTGTTTGATGACAAGTTGGAGAATATGCGCTCGTGTGCCGCGGAGACCGGCAAAGATGTCGTACAGCTTCAGCGGAAGATCGGCCGACGGATTCATCGCGACGGCCGAGCCGGCGAGCGAGAGGAGAAGGGGCACCGGTTCGGCCGCGAGATAAGCGAGATACAGGGCCTCGCTTTCGCTGAACGGCACCAGCAGCAGTTCGCGAATACCGCGCTGCCGGATCATCGGATCGCGCGCCGAAAGCATCGACCTCAGATATGTCTGGGCTTCGGCCGGATCGAAACTGCGAAGTTTCCGGATGGCGTGCAGGCGGATTTCGATATCGTCAGAGGTCAGGAACGAGGCGGCTCGTTCCTTGAACCGGTCGAGATGCTGCGAATGGAGAAGATCGATGGTCGCTTTGACGACGGAGGGCGAGGGATGGTCGGCGAACGCCGAGGCGAGACCGGCATCCTGCGACGTTCCGAATTTGGCGAGAAGGGTCAGACCGACGGCGATAACCTCGCTGTTGTCTTCGCTGAGGATATGAGCTCGCCAGGTGTCGAGAATCTCCGGGGTCGGCGGTTTGCTGAGCGAAAGCTGGACGGTGCGTCTGAGTGTGTCTTCGCCGACTTCCAGAAGAGCCTTCGTGCGTTCGGGCGTCAGTTCGACCTTTTCGATCTTGCGGTCGAAGCGCTTTTTGGTGAGCGCCGCCACCAGCTGTTTCGCACGGTAACTGCATTCTTCAGACGTTTCGTCGGTGGCGATCCGCTCGATGTCTCCGGAAAAATCGGAGCCAAGCCCCTGAAAGGCAATCTCGTCAAGCGCGAGTAGCCGCTCGATTGGATGCTCCGAAGAAAGGGCGAGAGCGATCCAGGCGCCTGGGTCGAGAGTCTCCGGGAGCGTCGGCGCCGCCTGTGTTCTTTCGTCCTGGTCCGTCATGCCTGAAACAATCCTCTCTGATTGGGGCAATACAGATATACGTACCATTCTATCACGGTCTGACGTGACGGAAAGAGAAGTTGTATAATTCCCTTCGCACAAAAAAGAACGGGAGACAGGACTGATATGGAACAAATACGCGAAGCCATGAAAAACGACTGGTCGAGCCGTGAAGCGGCAGATGCCCTGAAAACATTCGGAACGGGAGAATGCGGCCTCTCGCGGTCTGAGGCTGAGGCGCGGTTCGCGTCGTTCGGGCCGAATGAAATCGCCCAGGGAAAGCCGACCCCCTGGTATGTGCTGCTCGGCCGTCAGTTCACGAATCCGCTGATCTACATTCTCCTGGCTGCAGCGCTCGTGACAGGGCTCGTCGGCCACCTGAGCGATGTCACCATCATCCTGTTCGTGCTTGTCGTGAATGCCGGCATTGGGTATTACCAGGAAAGCAAGGCCGAGCGGGCGATCAATAACATCAAGGGAATGTCCGCCCCTCACTGTCGCGTGCGTCGCGACGGCGATGCGCTCGATGTGACGGCGG
>JAKJFL010000619.1:0-2502 GCA_022704935.1 Candidatus Rifleibacteriota bacterium | reverse complement strand
ATCCATAGTTCCGTGACGTTTTCCCGCCACTTCGCCGAAAGGGCCCTCTCGATGCGCGCCCCCCTCTCTCCCGGGAAAAAGGCGTCGGCGGCACAAGGCCCCTGAAAAGGACGATAGCGAATATCCGAAGAGGCCAGCACGGCCATTCTGTCGACCAGTGCGGGATGGGTATCTGCACCGCCGGTCCTGAAACACCTGGCCTTGCTCGACCATTTTTCCGCGCTTTCTTCGGGAATCGGCTCCGCAAGGGCCTGGCGCATGCGGGCAAAGACGTCGTCTGGCGGCGTTTCCAGAGTGAGAGTTTGCTCCTTGAGCTTTGGCCAGAAGCCGGCATCCAGATGGGATTCGAGCACGACCGTCGCCAGGAGCGTCTCGGCCGTGGTCCTGGCGCCGGTCGCTCGGGCTGCCATCCGGTCCGCGGCGAACTCGTGCTTTCGGGCAAGGACGAAGGTGTATGCCCCGAACGAGGGGGCATACCAGTTGAAGAACCATCTGAACAGGCCGGTTCCCCACTGGCCGTTCGCCTCTAGCGCCGTCATCAGGCCGAACCAGGTCTGACGGACGCGGTAGACCCAGGCCGCGAACCTTCCGTGGGCGCCGGAAAGATGGCCGAATTCGTGCGCCAGCACCGACGTGACGCCTTCCACGGAGAGGGCGAGCAGCATCGGCCACCCGATGACGAGATAGTTTCGAGGCCAGCCGAACATGCCGAAGCGTGGGACCTGGACGACGCCCGCATTGAATTCCATCGTCAGGAGAACGACGTCGATGTCGGGTGTCCGAAGGGTGTGCTTCAGGTTCTCGATGATTGAACGAAGCGCCGGCGCTTCGTCGAGGTCGATCTGCAGCCCCTCCGGCGGCGGAAGGCTGACCCAGAGAGACCGTAGGGTGATCCAGCCCAGGGGGATCAGCACACCGAGCAGTTTCACGACGACGTATGCCGAGCCGTGCACGGAAACGGCCGCCGCCACGAGCGCGGCGATAATACCGACGATGCCCAGCAGGACACCCGCGATGAAGAAATAGCCCAGCATTGCCAGGCCGACCACCTTCAGCCGGTACCAGCGCGGATGCTCCGCCGCCTCTCTCTCGAGCCTCGATGACAGGGCCTCGAACTGCGCGTCATCCATTTATATATTCCACTATTTTATTTCACGGACATCTTTCCGCGGAATCCCGTGTCCTGCGGAAAGTATGGCACATGGCGGCATACAGAACAAGTTCTTGCGAGCCCCCGGCGGCGCGACTGACAAATTTTTGAACATTTTGTCGCAGAGGTCTAAAGAAACCACCCCGGGCGTGCCGATATTAATAGGGGAAGTGTTTTTCATCTCATGGACGAACCATACGCACTCAAGGAGGAGTCTATGGCAACATCTGCCATCATGCGTTCCCAGGCCTTTTTCGAGGCAAAACTCACCCAGAGGACCGTCACCATTCTCGGGTCGGAAGACGGCAAGCTGTCTTCCCGGCCATCTGACCCGTCTTCCGATCGTCTGGAACTGTCGGCATACAGTTCCCTGCGGGGAACGATCGAGTCTTTCAAATCAGGAAGTACTGAAGGCGCCAGGCTGGATATCACGTTCAGCATCCCCCAGGACCGCCTCTCGTCCGGAGTCGGCGACGACAAGGCGAGCCGCGATTTCGACCTGATGCTCCGCATGTTCGCCAAGGACGAGGACGACTACGAGCGCCTGAAGTCGCGATTCCAGGAGTTGCTGGATCTGGCATCCGGCAGGTTCGAGAACGATGGAAGCGTGGGCTCGTCTTCCTCGGGGGAAATCGTGACCGACTCTTCTCAACCAGCGGGAAGCGAGGTAAATCTCAGCCGGGAAGAGCTCCTGAAGCGGAATCTGGAAGTCGCAGAAGCCTTCGTCGAACGCGTCGAACGCCGCCAGGTCGAGGTCCGCGTCAATGTCGCCCGCACCGACGGCCAGCTCGACGTGCAGCAGGTGGATCTGAAGCAGGCCGATCCGCTGGTGCTGGATCTCGAGGGTGACGGGCTCGATCTCGCCGAAGCCGGAGAAGCCGCGATGTTCGACGTCAATGCCGACGGCACCCTCGACAGAACAGGCTGGGTGCGTGGCGACGATGCCCTGTTGGTATACGATCGCAACGGGAATGGCCTGCTCGATGATGGAAGCGAACTGTTCGGCGACCAGAACGGCGCCTCCAACGGATTTGCCGAGCTGTCGAAATACGACGGCAACCGCGACGGCCGCATCGATTCGAAAGATTCGATCTTCAAGGCGCTTCAGCTCTATCGCGACCTGAACGGGAACGGCCGCGTCGACGCAGGCGAAATGAAAAAGCTCGCCCAGAGCGACATCGTGTCACTCAACCTGCGTTTCCTGCGCGAAACCGCGAAACTCAACGGTAACAGCCTTCTGCTGCGAGGCAGCTTCGAACGCGCCGACGGCACGACCGGCAGAATGGACGACGTGCTGTTCGGCTTCCGAGACGCAAAATGATCCCGTTCTGAAAATCAACGCATTTTCTCCA
>JAKJFL010000618.1:0-2510 GCA_022704935.1 Candidatus Rifleibacteriota bacterium | reverse complement strand
GTTCACGGTGATCGAATCGGCCCGGGTGATCGGTGTGGCTGCCGATATCGAAGCAGGCGGAATCAGGATCTCGGTCGGCCAGTTGGCCTGCAGGACCGACGAGTTGGGAACCGCGACGCGGACCATGTACCGGCCGCCGAGAAGGGCGCTCGGACTGGCGGCAAGGGTCGGTGACGTGAAGGTGGTTGAAGCGGCGCCCAGGGTTCACGGCCGAGGTGCGAGACCTCGATGCGGTAGGTCGGGTTCAGGTTCGAACCGGTCACGGAAATCTTGGTCGACGAGGTCGCTACGGCCGTGATCGTCGGCCGAATATCGACGGTCGAGAACGTCATTTCCTTAACGGCGTTCTGCGTAATGGTTACGATATTTCCCGATGAGTTGATGTCCCAACCAGTTTCCCGGTCGAGGTGCAGCTCGTAATTTCCGGGCAGGAGGCCGCCCATGCGGAACGAGAGCTTGCCGGCGACGATCGGAACGGCGTAGGTTTCCCGATTGTTCGCCGGCGTGACTTGGGAGACGAGGAGGACACGGGTCGGCGCGGTCAGCGAGGTGGTGATCGTGGCGACGAGCACGCCGGTTCCCTTGGCGCTTGGGTTCGGAACGAGCGTCAGAACGCCGTTGTTGACGATCGGGTTGCCGGCCTGGACGGTTGCGGGTGTGGGAAATACGTAGTCGAGATCGCCGCAGAACAACGAGTAGGTGCCGATCGGAATCCCCGTGAATGCGAAGAAGCCGTTCTCGTCGGCGACCGTCAGCTTCTCGAAATACTCGGCCGATCCGCGCGTGCCGGTCGCGATCTTGAGGGGGATCAGATCCATCGACGGTTCAGCGTCGATGAACGGATTGCGAACGACCTGCCCCGTGAGGCCGCCCAGCACCCCCATTCGGGGCGTCAGCGTGACGACGGGCGCGGTCACGGTGCCGTTGGCAACGACCGTCACGGAAATCGGCGTCATCGGAACGACGTAGGTCGGCGCCATAAATCTGATGGTATATATATTGTTTGGTGTTGTAGGTATGTCCGCGAACGTGTAGGCACCGGTCGGGTCCGCCTCGGTGAAGGCCACGATTTTCCCGTTCTGGGTCAGGGAAACGAGGGTGCCCGAGTGATCCGTGTCGCCCGCCGCGTAGGGGGAGCGGGTGACCGTGCCGGTGATGGTGCCGGTCGGAATGGTCGGAAGAGCGGGTTTGACCAGAATGAGGTCGCCGGGGAGTGCGGGACTGCCCGCCGAGGAGCCGGCGATGGCCTCGATGGTGATCGGATTTTCGAGCACGGCGCCGTTGAAGTCGGCCATCAGGGAAAACGTGGTTCCGGTGGGCACGTAGGCGATCCGGAAGCTTCCCGTGGTGTCGGTCAGGGCAAGGAACGAGGTGCCGGCCAGATACACCCGGCCGCCGGCCAGGGAGCCCGTGTAGCCGCTCACGGTGATCTTCCCGGCGATCTCGCTGGTGGGCTGGAGTTCGGCATTCTGCGTCGTCACCGCACCTCTGACGGCGGAAACCACGAGCCCGGTGATGACGGCCATTTTTCGAGTCTGAGGATTTTCGGCCTGGAGGGTGTATTCACCCTCGGGAACGTTGTCGAACCGATAGATGCCGCTTGCGTCGGTCGTCGTGACGAAATTGTCCGTCGAAACGGTGGAGGTGAGCGTCTGACCGCGCGTCGATGCCTTTGCTGCGAACTGCTCGGCGAGTCCGGCCAGCTCCGCGTCACCCGAGCTGCGCAGCGAGACGATTGCGTTGCTCTGGGGCTGGTCGTTCAGAATGACCTTGCCGGTGACGGATACGAGTTGGGCAGTGGTCGTGGTTGCGACGGGGTTTCCGCCGCCGCCGCCACCGCCGCAGCCGATGAGCAGGATCGACATGATGACGGTGACGAGAGCCAGGGGGAGAAACATCCTCTTCATGATCTCAATACTCCTTCGTATTCAGGAACGCGTACCGGTGATCGGATCGGTTCACTCATTCACGACCACGCCGGTGATCGTCAACGTTTCGTAGCCGCCTCCGACGAAAACCAGCGTGTAGGTGCCCGGGGAAAGATTCGTGAACATATAATATCCATTCGCATCCGTCTTGGTGCGCGCGATTTCGGTCTGCCCTCGATACAGGACGACACTGGCGCCCTGGAGTCGAACGTCCGGCTGCCCCTTCTCGCTCAGATACCCTTCGATCGCATTTTCGGCGGTGATGATGACGGCGGGCATCTCGATGCGCAGGTCGCTCAGATACCAGAGGCCTTCGTCGAGAACCATCACGAAGGTGATGTAGGCCATCGAGGTCGAAGGGTCGCTAGATGTGAAGCCGAGAGAGGTGCGCGTGCGGACTTCGGCAAGCCCCGAGGACGGCCGGTCGATGCGTTCCACGTAGAAATCCCAGCTTTTGCCACTCAGGTCGTGGAAGGTGAGGGTCGCGATCGTCGTCGATCCGGCGAGAGGTTCGACTACCGCCCGGCCGCTCGAGTCGATGCCGACGATCGGCGCCGCCGCTCCTGCGCGCCAGGAAGAGAC
>JAKJFL010000617.1:0-2518 GCA_022704935.1 Candidatus Rifleibacteriota bacterium | reverse complement strand
TCGCCGATGAGATGAGCGCGAAGGGCGAGAAGAACATCTGGGGTACCGTTCCGACCGTCGTGGAGATGCAGTCTGAGGGCGGCGCCGCGGGTGCCGTTCACGGTTCGCTGACGTCCGGCGCCCTGACCACGACGTTCACCGCGTCGCAGGGTCTGCTGCTGATGATCCCGAACATGTACAAGATCGCCGGCGAGCTCACCTCGTCCGTGATCCACGTCGCCGCCCGCTCGCTGGCCTGCCAGGGCCTGTCGATCTTCGGCGACCACAGCGACATCATGTCGGTCCGCTCGACCGGCTACGCCATCATGGGCGGCGGCTCGGTGCAGGAAGCGATGGATATGTCGCTGATCGCGCAGGCAGCGACGCTCGAGAGCCGGATTCCCTTCATTCACTTCTTCGACGGGTTCCGCACCTCGCACGAGGTCAACACGGTCGACATCATCTCGCACGCCCAGATCCGCGAAATGATCGACGACAAGCTGGTCGACGAGCACCGCAAGCGCGGTCTCAACCCCGACAAGCCATTCATCCGTGGTACCGCGCAGAACCCCGATGTGTATTTCCAGGGCCGCGAGACCGTGAACGCGTTCTACGACAAGACCCCCGCCATCGTGCAGAAGACGATGGACAAGTTCGCCAAGATCACCGGCCGCGCCTACAAGCTGTTCGACTACGTCGGCGCCCCTGACGCCGAGCGCGTCGTCTGCATCATGGGCAGCGGCGGCGACACGATGCACGAGGTCGTCGAGCACATGGTCGCCAAGGGCGAGAAGGTGGGTCTCGTGAAGGTTCGCCTGTACCGGCCGTTCTCGGTCGAGCATCTGGTCAAGGCCCTTCCCGCCACCGTGAAGGCGATCGCCGTCATGGATCGCACGAAGGAACCCGGCGCCAACGGCGAGCCTCTGTATCTCGACATCCGCAACGGCATCGGCGAAGCGCTCGAGCGCAAAATCGCCCCGTTCAAGAGCTGGCCGAAGGTCGTCGGCGGCCGCTACGGCCTGGGCTCGAAGGACTTCACCCCGGCGCAGTGCGTGGCCATCTTCGACAACCTCAAGCAGGCCGAGCCGAAGAACCACTTCACCGTCGGCATCAACGACGACGTGACGCACACCAGCATCCCGGTCGGTCCGGTCGTCGAGACCAGCGACCCCTCGACCTACGCGGCCAAGTTCTACGGCCTCGGCTCCGACGGCACCGTCGGTGCGAACAAGGATTCGATCAAGATCATCGGCCACGAGACCGACAACTACGCCCAGGCGTATTTCGTCTACGACTCGAAGAAGTCCGGCAGCGTCACCACGTCGCACCTGCGCTTCGGGAAGAAGCCACTGCGCTGCCCCTACCTGATCACCCAGGCCGACTTCATCGCCTGCCACCTGTTCAGCTTCCTCGAGAAGCTCGATCTTCTGGCCGACCTGAAGACCGGCGGCACCTTCCTGCTCGAGACCGCGTATCCGGCCGACAAGGTCTGGGATCATCTCCCGATCGAGCTCCAGCAGCAGCTGATCGAGAAGAAGGCGAAGTTCTACGTCATCGACGCATGCAAGCACGCCGAGGCGATCGGTCTCGGCAATCGCATCAACATCCTGATGCAGACCTGCTTCTTCGAGATCAGCAAGATCCTGCCCCGCGACGTCTACACGAAGGCGATCAAGGACGCGGTCAAGAAGACCTACGGCAAGAAGGGCGAAGCGGTCGTGACGATGAACTGCGCCGCCGTCGACCGCGCCATCGAGAACCTGCACGAAGTGAAGATCCCCGCCACGGCGACGAGCAAGATCAAGCGCGCGCCGGCCGTTTCCGCCGAAGCCCCGAAGTTCGTGCAGGAAACCCTGGCCCCGATGATGATCGGCAAGGGCGACGACCTGCCGGTCTCGAAGATGCCCGTCGACGGTGTCTTCCCAACGGCCACCACCCAGTGGGAAAAGCGGAATATCACGAACTATATTCCCGCCTGGGACGAAAAGACCTGCATCCAGTGCGGCATGTGCTCGCTCGTCTGCCCCCACGCCGCGATCCGCGTGAAGGCCTATGACGCGAAGCATCTCGCCAACGCCCCGAAGACCTTCAAGGCCGTCGACGCGAAGGGCATCAAGGACATGAAGTTCACGGTCCAGGTTGCCCCCGAGGACTGCACGGGCTGCGCCACCTGCGTCTACATCTGCCCGGCTCACCAGAAGGACGCCGCCGGCCAGAAGCTGGAAACCAAAGCGATCAATATGGTTCCGCAGTCGCCCATTCGCGAGGCTGAAGCCGCCAACTTCAAGCACTTCCTCGGCATCCCGGATCCCGATCTGACCGTCGCCAATCCCGCCACGATCAAGGGTTCCCAGTTCTCCAAGCCCCTGTTCGAGTTCTCTGGCGCCTGCGCCGGCTGCGGCGAGACGGCCTACATCAAGCTTCTCACCCAGCTCTACGGCGACCACCTGATGATCGCGAACGCCACGGGCTGCAGCTCGATCTACGGCGGCAACATGCCGACGACTCCCTACTGCACCCGCGCCGACGGCCGCGGCCC
>JAKJFL010000045.1:0-11836 GCA_022704935.1 Candidatus Rifleibacteriota bacterium | reverse complement strand
GTCGTTGCTCCCCGCCTCATCGCAGAAGCGCTCTCCCTCCTGTCCGCATTCTGGGTTCTGAAGCGGTCTTTCAGCTTTCCTCCGTGAATTCAGCGGCGGTACATTCCTGAAAACCCTCAAAACCGTGTTGACCGGATGTTTTAACCTTTGGTAAGATTGCGAGCGAAGTGACGTTTGTTCTTATCAGAGAGTTTTGCTTCACAATCGACGTCACAAAGAGAGAGGAGAGTATCCATGCTCGATACGATCGAATTATTCAGTGGTCTCACCCGCCAGGAACTGGAGCAGATCGCGGCGATCACGGTCGCCGTGACGTACAACCGCGGCGAAATCATCTTCCAACAGGGAGATTTTTCCCGTGACTTTTACATCGTCAAGACCGGCCAGATCGAAGTGTCGGTCCGCGATATCTTCCAGGAGCACAAGGTTGTCGCGATCCTGAAGAACGGCGATTTCTTCGGTGAAATGGCTCTCTTCGACAAGGATTCCGCCCGGTCGGCGACGACGACCGCGCTTCAGCAGACCATCCTCCTCAAGATCCCCGGCCAGGATTTCGAACGTCTGCTGCGGGAAAAGCCGTCCATCAGCTTCAAACTGCTCGGCGCTCTCAGCCGCCGCCTGAAGACCGCCAACGTCGCGCCCAGCCGATCGCCGAGAAGAAGCGCGAGGCCAAGATCGTCACGATCGCCTCGGCCCGCAACGGCTACGGAAAGACGACCTTCGCCACCACGCTCGCCCACATGCTGGGCGCCGAGCTCCCCCGCAAGATCCTCTACGTCGATCTCGACGTGTATTTCGGTGACGGCACCTACGTCATGGGCGTCTTCTCGCCGAAGTCGATGATCGGCTTCTTCGAGGCTGTCAAAACCGGCATCTCCGGCTGGGATGTCATGGTCCGCCACCTCGTCAGACATACCGATAACCTCTACAGCCTGCCCGCCCCGCGCGACTTCCTGGAAGGCGAGAAGATCGATGCCCCCGATCTGGTGTCGGCTCTCAAGATCTGCCGGCAGTTTTTCGATTACATCGTCATCGACACAGACAGCAGCATGACCGAACTGCTGCTGAACGCAATCGACCTGTCGGACCACCTGTTCTTCCTGGTCGACATCGCCGATGCTCTCGCGATCAAGAACAATGCCCGCTTCCTCCAGGGAATGGCGCATCTGAACATCTCCGAGAACCGCGTGAACCTGCTCGTGACGAAGACGGAAGAGTCGTTCGATCCCGAGAAGGTGAAGAAGCTGTTCAAATACCGTGTTCTCGGGGGGCTGCCGCAGTTCAAGTCGGCTCCGCTGGAGCACGGGCAGAGCATGTATCAGCGCGGCCCGACCAGCCCTTACAGCAACGTCGTGAGGCTTCTGGTCCGTACCGTTTTGCAGGAAACCGCGCTCCAGACACAGGCACAGGGCGGCTTCATCTACCGGTTCCTGTTCGCTCCCGAGCGGGGTGAACGCAAGGCTCTCACCCCCGCCGTTCCTGAACTGCCGGCCTCCGTCGACATGTTCGCGGGCATCAATGAAGAGTCGTGTGCTCCGCTGCTGAAATATGCACGGGCGAACCTGACCCACGGCAATCTCAACAAGGCCCAGGCGGACGCCATGCGGCTGATCTCGCTCTGCCCCCGCTCGAGCGCGATCTACCAGATTCTTGGCGAGATCTTCACGATGCAGAAGAACATCTCGATGGCCGTCGACGCTCTGAAGAAAGCCATCGAACTCGAGCCCACCAACCACATGGCTCTCGGCTACCTCGCCCAGATCATGTCGGACGAGGAAATGCGCGACAGGTCGCTCGCGACGGTCAAGCAGAAGATTTCGTCGAACCCCGACTTCCCCGACCTGCACAATGACGCGGGCAAGCTCATGTTCCAGTTCCACATGTATGACGAGGCCATCCAGCAGTTCCGCAAAGCTCTCGAGCTGAACCCGCAGTATTCCGAAGCCAGGCTGTACATGGCGATGTGCATGGGCGAGAGCGGCTCGATGGAAGCGGCGATCCGCGAACTGATGAATATCAAGCCGAAAAATATTCGCGTCTATTATATGCTTGGCATCTACTTCAACAATGCCGGTCAGTTCTACGAGTCGATGCAGGCGCTCTCGGTCGTCGAGAACCTTCAGCCCAACTACTTCGACGTGGCTGAGCGGCTCGCGGCGCTGCGCGAATATTTTGACAAGCTCCACAGCCTGCTGAACATGCACCAGGAACTCCTTGATGCGCATCCCAGCTACCCTGACCTGCACCTGAAGATGGGCAATCTGCTCCTGATGGTCGGCCGGTACAAAGAAGCGGAGCACAGCTTCAAGGAAGCCCTGCGCGTGAACCCGGGCTACACCGCCGCCAAGCAGAAGCTCGAGGCGATGAGCAATATGCCCACCTATCTTGCAGTTCTCACGACCGAACTCGAACAGCATGTCGCCGAAGTCCAAGAGGGAAGCCAGCCGCCGTTCGACGTTGAGCTCCGCTTCGAGAAGATGTCCGGCCTCGAATCGGCCACCGGCAAGGGCCGGATCGACGGGTTCTCGGTCCGCCTCCGGAACCAGCGGGGTGGGCGCGAGGTTACGGCGCCGCTGTCGAAAGAACATCTCAACGAGGGCAAGATTATCATCCACTGCACCGGCCTCGGCCGTGTGATACCGGATGACCTGCTGGTTCTGCAGATGGTCGAAACCAAGACCAACGCCGTCGTTGCAAGCATGCCGGCACTCGTCACCGCCAACGACCTGTGGGCGGGCCGCCTGGTCATGGATCTCACCGGCGAGCAGGCCCGGCTCTGGCATTATCCAGGCGCCGGCATGACGAAGGATATGGCCCTTCCGGTTCGCTACTTCTGCGTGAACGTCCAGTCTGCCGGTCTGGCCCGCGGCCTGCGCATGACGCCGCCGGTGTGGCGCGCCGAGTTGACGAATCCGGCCACCGGCGCCAAGGCGGTCGGCTATCCGAACCCCGACCAGAACGAGTTCGCGACCTTCACGCTCACTTCGGCCGACGGCAAGGACGTCGTCCACGTCTCTGACCGTCTGAACCTCCGCATCTTCTCGCCGAAGGGAAGCGAGGCTGTTTCGATGGACTTCACCATCCTCCAGGAAGACATCGACGCGTTCTTCAAAACGATCGCCGTCACCAACCTCCCCCAGGTCGAGGAACGCTCCGCCGAAGCCCATTGATCCGATAACCCCGATTCCTCATGTGGGCGCGCACTACCGTGCGCGCCCATTCGTTTCATGTGACAACAAGCGCCTTTTCAGGGTACAATCAAAGCGAGAGAACCTTTCCGGAGGGAAATCGTGATGACGGCTGCAAAACGGTTTGCCAGGATGGCGCGGCGTTTCCGGCGGTTCATCGATACCGGCGTCTGGACCCGCTGGGGAATGACGTTCGCCGAGGCGCTGGTCATGATCGTCGTGGCCGGCACCCTGATGATGCCGGTTGTCGGCACCCTTCAGAGCGGCGTCGACCGCACGAACGCGTATGTCCATCAGGACCGCATGCGGACGATCGCCCAGGCCTCGATGACCTCGATTCTCGCCGGCAGCGCCTATGCGAGAACGCCGGTCGTCGATTTCACCGCCACGGTGACATGGCCGATCAACGATCCCGAGCCGGTTGCGACGTATGTCATGGAGGTGGAGACGATCGAGGGCGTCACGCTTGCCACCCTCACATCCGAGGTCAAGGGTGATTTTGCCGGAAACGAGGCGCTGCTCGGCTCTCAGCCTGCCAATCTCAAGACGGTCGTGGTTACCGTCACCCATGTGCCCGACCTCGATGATATCGGCATCGAGCCGGCACAGGTGCGCCTCTTCTCGATGGTCGCCACGCCACGTTCCTTCAATCCGAACCGCATCTACATCGCAGACAAGGACAACATCTGCGTGTATGCCGTCGACCCGCTGACCAAGAACGTTGTCGAGACGTTCGACCTGCCGTTCAGCACGACCCCGAAAACCAAGACGGCAAACAACCCGTTCCGTCCCGGAAACATCGCCGTCCATCCGAATGGAAACTGGGTGTTGACGCAGCGGGAAGCAAGCCTTCTGCTGACGGATGTCGGATTGTTTTCTCCGACCAGGCGTACGTCCGTGCAAGTGTATGCCACGACGACGGCGCTCCTCGAAAACGCGAACGACAACGAGGCGATCCGCAAGGATCGCGGAGTGGCCTTCCGGCCCGATGGCCGCTACTGTTACGTCACCTCCCACGCTCCTTCCGGTCTGTCGATCCTTTCAGTGCCGGACGGCATCGTGGCGTCATTTTCTCTCGTGAAGTTTCTGCCGATATCGACGGCCAAGTTCGTCGATCTGCAGGTCGGTGAAGATGGATACATATATATTGGTGACTATGATTATGCCTCCAAGTGTTTCCGGCGGCTGAACATGTTCGCGCCCCAAAACCTCGTCGCCCTCGAAAATTACAGCCTTCCCGGCTGGCTGACGAGCCCGAACAAGAAGGCGATGGCCGCTTGCACCTCCCGCGACGGCCGCAGGGTCTACTCGGTCTGGGAGGGCG
Organism: Candidatus Rifleibacteriota bacterium; assembly: GCA_022704935.1. GTDB lineage: Bacteria > Muiribacteriota > Ozemobacteria > Ozemobacterales > Ozemobacteraceae > MWAR01. The sequence goes on along the minus strand of JAKJFL010000045.1, from coordinate 7,324 downwards.
CGTTCATCGCAAGCTCCTCGTCAGACAACCCGGCCGACTGGGGGTGTGCCGAGATCAACTACTCGACGAATCCGGGCGGCGAGGATATCCAGGACGTGCAGGTATCCGGCGACGACAAGGTCGTCATCGCCACTTCGAAGCAGGGCGGCGGAAAAACACGCATTTTCGCGATGCCCACCGAGTTGAGGGGCGGCACGATCACCACCTGGAGCGACCCGCCGAACAGGGTCGCCTATCCCGGCAGCGGTGACATCACGAACCAGGCGATTCTCAGTCCCGCGATGAACGAGGTCTGGGTTGACCGCAAAGCGGCCGGCGAAATCTACGCGCTCGATACCCCCGGCCTTCTGGCCGGTTCCTACACGACGGCAATTCCGGCCGATCGGACGGTCCTCTTCCTGCCGAGCGGCGACGCAGGTTGCGTCACCGCCAGGATGTCCGAAATGATCGCCGTGGCCTGCGACGGTCCGGTAAAAACGATCGAGTTCATCGACCCCTGGTCGAAGCACCATTACGAAAACCTGACCCGGAAGCTTCCTTACGCCGTCACCCCCTCCCACCTCGCATTCGACGGATCGGGCAGCCTTCTCAGCGTCTGTTATACCGCCGCATCAACGCTGCCGACCGCCGTCGATGTATTCAACAGCGACAAGCCGCTCGGTGTCATCGACCCCGAAAATTGGGGCGCCACGGTCGACCGGAAGCCGACCCACCACGTCTATTACCAGAACGGTGGCTGTCTGATCCAAAAATACGGTTCCTCCGTGGGTGCAAACGGCTACGTGTCCTTCGATGCGAGCGGTACCAAACAGGCGGATGTGGATTTTCCCCTGACGTCGACGATGAGCGACGTCATCCCCTTGCCCGACGGCGGGGCTCTTGTCCTGGTCACGGATTTCGTCGCCACCTGGACCCGCCTCGACTGGATCGGACCGGACGCCTCCGTGTATGCCAAGTGGGACAGCAGGTTCGATGCTTTCCCTCCCCATCGATCCACCCGGATGGCAATAAGCGCGGACGGGGGACTGCTTGCATTATATGCCGCGAACTATAATGGCGCGACCGAGAGCGTGCATATCTATGATTTTCGTTCCAGAAATTTCGGCACGCTAACCCAACAGACGGGCCTGATTTGCGACTTCCGGAGCGGCAGCAAGATCGATTTTGCCGGGCCGGTTCCGGCAAATGTCGTGATGACCGGCACGACGTATAAACTCAAGGACAATTTCACCTGCAACGACCCGATTGCCAACATGGTCGACTACCCGGCAAATTTCTATTGGAATACGTCGAGCAAATACGGCGGTGTTCGCACCACTCGCTTCTTTGGCTATCTCCGGATCCCGGAGCCGGTGAAGGCCATCGGCCTGGCCCTGCGAGACGGAGGCCGATTCAGCCTGGATGGCGGGGCCTGGTACGGCCATCAGTTCGAAAATACCGCAGGCGGTGTCTGGTCCGCGGCGTTCGATGTGCCGGGGCTCGATCCTCCTGCCGGCCCGCGGGTTCAGTTCGACAAGTCAACCCAGGGTGACGACGATCTTGCCATGGGGCCGTTTTTCTCCCTCAAAGCGGGGGGAAACGTCAGCGACACGGGCACGACCAATCTTGCCAGCCATAGCTATACGGCTCTCGGCTCCAGCAACAGTGCCGATTGGAAGCGAATTCCCAAAACGTTCACCGTGCCTCTTCGAATCACTCCGCCCCACGTGTTCGAATGGACGAACGGGACGACGAACACCGGTTTCAACAGGTTTTACCTGACGTTCGGCCGGGATGTCTCCTCGTCGACCCTCTATCTGTTCAATGCTGAAACCAGCTGGCTTTTCACGTTATCGGTCGGTGGGTCTCACTTCAAAACACAGCTTGCCAGTATTACGGCAAACACCGGCCTGGGCCTGGCGATCACCCCTGACGGGCAGATGCTCATGATCCCTGCGAAGTCACCGGGCCGTGTGTATCTGGCTGACGTATCGATGCCTGCCCGGGCAAGCTACCTGAACGTTATCGATAGCATCGATCTCCCTCAGACTCCCGCCTACATCGCCGTGCGGCCCTTCAACCGCATCATCAGCCGGAAGGACGTCTACGACGTCGTAGCGACATTCACCGTCGAACCTCCTACGGGTTCGAATATAGCGGCCGTCGCGACGAACGGCATCTATCTCCTGGGCGGAACGGGAGTGAACCAGGCCGACCCGCTCGCGACGATCCTGCGATTCAATACGGCTGACAATACGATCGCCCTGCTGGCCAAAACACTCGGAAAAAAATCGGGAGCCCCCGCTGTCGTCTCATACGATGACGAACTGTTGGTCTTCAATGGTATGGAATCAGCCCCGACGGGGTGGGTCCAGAAATATAATCCCACGACGGATGAACTCCTGACCTCAGCGGATCATCACCCTATCGCACCATCCGGATCGACGATGGAATTGCAAGTGAACCCGATCATGACGGGCACGAATACTCCTGCGCCTTATGCCGTTACGGATTCAGGATCGATATCCTTGTGGAGATATGGGTGGAAAGCGTTCGATGACGACACCAGCATCGGATGGGGAACCAGCAGCAACAACGAATACCTGATCCTCGATTATGGGAGCACGTCGTTGAAGACGATCGTGAACCGCCTGCGTGTGCATAATGATGCCTCGATCAGCAACCAGGGTATGAAAAGTCTTACCATAGAAGGGGCTGACTCCGCTGGAGGACCGTGGACTCTGCTGGGCAATGTGACCGTTCCTGAAAGTGACGTATTCAATACGGTGTTGAATATTCCGAATACGATTCCGTATCAGTGCTATAAGATCACCTGTACGGACAACCATGGTGGCGTGCTTGCTTGGGTGCAACGAGAATTCCGCTTCTATCTAGCGGGAGTTCGGAAAATTTCTCCGACCATGACGTCTGCAAATGCGCCCGCACCTGCTTCTGTCGTGGCTCAAACGGAAGTCGGCGGCAGCGGATGGAAGATCTTCGACGGAAACACGGCGACGTGGTGGGAAACAAGCGGGGTGACGAGTGCCTGGGTCAGGATCGATCTCGGTGGCGTTGAAATAGTTGATATTATACGAGTCAGAGGGCAAGGTTCCGGTGTCGCCGAAACCACCCGAAATTTCAAAATACAGGCATGTAACGACGATGCTTCCTGGGTTGATATATCCGGCTCGCTCGAGAAACCCAAGAATGGAACATGGGACATTTTTTGCCTCAGCAATACGACCCCATATCGCTATTATCGATTTGTCAACGAGAGTGTCTACGGTGGTTCACAGATCAAATGCCCTGAAGTCGAGTTTTACAGCACCCAGTCTCCCCCGACGGAGTCCCCGCTTCTCCCGGGAGCTTACATGACAAAAACGCTAGGGGACGACAACTCGACGGTGATTCTCCGACATAGCCATGCCGGTTGTATGACCCCATATGGACCGGTGATCGGTGGTGGCGTCACTCCTTCCGGTGCCACCAGCTCAGTTCAAATCTACTGGCCCCACGCCATTGCCTCCGGGACTCCTGCCGATCCTCCAGCCGTTCCCCCAACCCCGGCATTCTGGTATGCATTCGATGAAATTTCCGGTACCACCGCCGCCGACTCATCGGAAGGATTGCACCCAGGAGCCTTGACAGGATTTTCTGCCCCAGGATGCTGGGTTTCAGGAAGGCACGGGAATGGCCTGAATTTTGACGGGATCGACGATCATATTCCGACGGCCGCTCCGGCTGTTCTCACCGCCCTGAACAATATCACGATGGCGGCATGGGTGAAACGCACCGGGTCGACGGGCACAAATCAGATGATCCTGGTCAACGGCAACACCTCGACGCAGGGCTATGCCTTGTTCATCGATTCATCCGGTGTCGTGAAGGTTGTCTGCGGAGGAGTCGGCTTTGCGGACTCGGGATATTCTATAGTAAATGATACATGGACTCATCTGGCAGCGGTGCGCGTTGCCGGGACATGGAAGATGTTCGTCAATGGTGGAGAGGTTGCCGTTACAGGAAATCCCGTTCCAAACGCCATTTCCCCAGGAGTGACCCGTGTCGGATGCAATCAATCGGGTACGGAACCTTTCAAGGGGGTTTTGGATGATGTCGTTTTCTACGACCGTGCATTGCCCGTCACGGAGATCAAAGCGTTGATGGATCTCGGTCCCGTAGAGCCGTCGACTCCCCTTGCCTGCCTCCGATTCGATGAAACAGCTGGAAATACGGCCGTCGACTCGTCCGGAAATGGATTCGATGGAACGCTCAACAGCATGACCTCTCCAGGGTGCTGGGTTGCGGGCAGGAAAAATACCTGCCTGGCTTTCGATGGTTCGAACGATAACGTGACGCTCTCTGCCCTGACGGGAGACATCGTTTCCATTTGCTTTTGGATGAAAGAAGAAACGACGACGTTAACGGATTGGTCCGGGCCGTTTTGCCAGGCGGCCAACGATTCTTCCGGATTCCAGTTCAGAAGCTCAGCTTTGGTTGCGGGATGCTATTCCTTGAAAATCGGGGGCTCGGAATATCCAACATCGATTCCGGACAATGACAAAGCCTGGAAACATATTGCGATCGTCAAAGAAGGTTCTGCAACGAAGATTTACTACGATGGTGCGTTGAACACGACTGCTGCTGCGGTCTGGACGACGGCAGGCGCCGTCCGACTCGGATCGAACGGGTTGAATGACCGTTGGTGGAACGGGAAGATCGATGATCTGATCATCTACGATCGGGTCCTGAGCCAGGTCGAAATACGGAAGATCATGGAAGGTGCGCGTCCCTATTTTTTTGGCATCAGCCGGGAACTTCCTCCAATGCCCGGTAAACGGATGAATCACAGCCTTGTCTGGCATAAAGACAAGCTCTATCGTGTGGGGGGGAGCGATGGTACGAATATCCTTGCAACGGTCGACAGGTTCGACCCTGGTACGAATGTCTGGGTTCAGCTTGCACAGACGGCTCTCGAGTCGGACATTGCGGACAAAAGCAAGTTTCTCGATCCTTCCAACCTGTTCAAGCGTCAGTGTGCCGGTGCCTGTTCCTTTGGAAACGAGATATTCATATTCGGTGGGGAAAATCCAGCCGCCACCCTCCTGACGTCAGCCGCCGCGTGGAATCCCGAGACGAACAGAGTGCGCAAGGTCAAGGAAATTCCCGCGCAGATCCTCTGGAGTGGGGGCTCGGGTAATGCAACGAAAGGCATCAATGCTGTTCCAGTGGGGCCTTTTATCTATCTGATGGGTGGCTCGACGGGATCGAACAACGGGACCAGTAAACAGATTCTCAGGTACAGGCCGTGAATCCGACGCGACGCGAACGGGCTGGCTATACGCTGATGGAGGTGCTGGCGGCACTTTCCATCATCGCGGCGATGGCGAGCGTGACATTGCCGGCGATGGACAACTTCTTCGCGTCGCAGCGGGTCGCGGCCGAGGCAAATAGGTTCGTTCAGAACGTTCGCATGGCCCAGTATCAGGCGATGGAGACTGGAAAATATCATAGGCTATATATGATACCGGACGGAACGGGATACATGCTCGACGGATACAAGCTCGACGTTCCGGCCCAAACCACCGTTCTGGACCTTGCCGACGCTGTCAAGCCGAACAGCCCGAACTGGGATGACATCACCGGAGAGGACGTCGTGGAGTTCGATGCGGCGGTCAGATTCAGTCCGCCGTTCGCGGAGCCCATTTTCTTCCGCCCGGACGGGATGCTCGTGCTGACACCCACCTTCGAGGCGCCTCTGGTGCCGGACTGCCTGGCCACGTTCAGCTACGGGCTTTCCGTGATGACGGTGAACGTCACGCCGATCGGGATCCGATCGTCGGAAGACTTCTACGAGGAGTGAACCCATGACGACGTATCAGCTTCACGGGAACAGGGTGGGATTGACGATGGTCGAAGTGCTGATCGCCTCGACGGTCTTTGCCCTGATGGCGATCTCGCTTCTTTCTTACGTCCAGTACGGCTCGCAGGCGTGGAAAACAGGGCATCAGAAGCTGGATGTCGGCTCCTACTACCGTTCCGTCACCGACACGATCCAGCGCGAGCTCCAGCAGGCCGACAGAGTGTTCGAGCCCAAAGTGAACGGGCCGGCATCCTCCGCCCTGAAATACGATCTGGCGATCTCCAGCGGTTCGGCCTATGTGGGCACAGCCACATTCCTCCTCGAATGGGTTCCTTCCTCGAAATCCCTGCGACGAAGGATTGTCGCCAAAAGTCCTGCGGTGACAAGTGTCTGGAACAGTTTGGCGAAAATCACGATCATCACTAGCTCCAGCGTGGAATCGACCGATTCCGGTGGCTCTGTCGAGACAAAGACGTTACCGGTCGGTTTCGAGTTCACCGTCGCCCGGGACGTGGCGACCTTCACCGTCACGCGGACGTCATCCTGGACGGCAAATATCGCCATCGGTATTGAAAGCTCGATGGGCGGCGAGGACGGTCGCGTCGAAAGCAAGCTTTCGACGATGACCTTCGCCATTCCGTCGGGGAGGTGACCTCGATGCGAAGCGGTTCGGCGGCCCTGATCCTGACGATCATCGTGCTCGGCTTCATGATGGCCGTGTCGACGAGCTACGTCACGATGGTCCAAACGGAAACACGCGTCCAGACGTCGGTCGACAAGATCGCGCGGGCGAAGGACGCTGCCTTCTCTGGAGTCAGCTACGTGATCGCCCGGCTGATGGCGACCAGCAGCACGTTTCTCGTCGACAACACCCCTGCATCCCTCAAGGGAGACCGTCTCTACTTCGCCTACGATGCGACGCCGGCATCGAAAAACATACGGTTCACCGGCCTGACGCCGACGGCGGACTTCAAAAACGTCGCCTCGAGCCAGTGGATCTATCCCGATACCACCGGCCTTCTGATGTCCGGCGAGACGGCGAGTTCAGTCGCGTTCCGGGTGACGACCTATCCGGCAACCTATCCTGCCAGCGTCACCATGGATCCCTGGTATTATTATGTGAAATCCCAGGGCATGTATCGGGATATCGAGGACGGGACGACCGTCACGGCGACCTACTCGGCCCAGATCCTGGCCCGGCTCAGAATCGCCACGCTCACATACGAGGTGAAGCTAGAACGGTACCGCGCCATGGAAGTCGAAAACGATGGCTCGACCGCCGAATTTTTCACCGGCCGCCCCGTCATCTACCCGCCTCCGCCGGCTCCGTGACACGTGCCTGTAGGGGCGGTGTCTCAAACCCGCCCCTACGGATACGCGGATTTGTTGAAAATAAAATATTGTCTATGATATGATCGGAATCGTCATCTGAACGAAAGCAAGGAGAATACCATGCCGAATCTGGCGCGCAAGCTCGGCGGGCGG
>JAKJFL010000616.1:0-2535 GCA_022704935.1 Candidatus Rifleibacteriota bacterium | reverse complement strand
GACCGACTCGTCCGGTTGCGATTCGAGAAGCGCCAGCAGAGGCTCTTTGACGGTTTCATCGGGGTTCTCGCAGACGATCTTCAGCTCCTCGACCGTGACCGCGGCCGGTTCCGAAGCTATTTTCGCGAGAATTTCCTCGCGGCTCGGAGGCGGCGGCGGCTCTTCGGGCGGCGGGACGACGGTGTTCCGTGACACGGTCGCTGGATCGACGCCTTTGAACGAATATGTCACATCGATCTTGTTCAGGAGCTTCTTTGCCCAGAAGACGACCGCCGGATCCCGGTGGAACTTCAGGTCATACAGCACCTCGAACAGAATCTTGCTCGAACAGTCGGTCTGGGATTCGAACAGCCCCTTGAGCATCGCCGTGATCGACTCGGGAGTTCCCGTCTTGAGATCAAAGGCAATCTGTTTGATATCCATGGTCGCGCCACTGTATCCCAGAAGGGCGCGGATTTCAAATTTCATGCACTGCCGACATCTTCACCCGATGTCCATGTTCCAGTTCGGCAAAGTTCGTGACCGATGATATCGGCCGTGCTATAATCTTTGTGAGAGAAAAACAACCGGAGTTTATCCGGATGAGGTATCGAGAGGCATGCCGGGTTCTGTCGTCCGGGAAAAGAAAAAGCTTTTCCCGGCATGATCCAGTTGATACAGCAGCTTCGACGAGATCGGCAGCACACCTGACGAGGATCTTCACAGAGGAACAACCAGATGAGCCTGATTGAATGCAGTGAATGTGGCATGGAAATTTCCTCGCACGCGACGAGATGTGTTCATTGCGGTTTTTCGACCGGCGGCACCACCTCGGGAATCTGCGGAAAAAGAACAAAACTCCTGCTGGGCGTGCTGGTCCTGGCGGCAGTCCTCGGGGCAGTGGCCTGGAAAGAGCCCCTTCTCCGGTATTTCCACACCGGCCGCGTCACCGAACAGGAAGCACCGCCGTCCCGGACGGTCTCAGCGATCGACAAGCCGTCGGCTGTCTCGATGGCGTCCCGTCCGGCTTCCGGATCGACAATGGAAGAGGAAACCCTGGCCGGTGCATCGAATACCGAATCGATCGATCCCCGGCTGGTTTTCGAAGACTCAGCGGAAAATGCAACCGATGACGAGATCCTGGCACCCGGAATCGGAACGGCGGCCCTCCTCCAATCCGGCACCACGTCCGCGATGTCAGTCGCAAACGGCTCCGAAGCTATCGGCGCAGGCCGGAGCGCATCCGTCGATCCTGAAACGATCATCCGACGCGTCATCGAAAGGGACAAGGACATTTATCGGTCCTTCCAGGCTTTGGACTATCCCCACTACTGGACTACCGAGGATCTGGACAAGGTTGCCGGATGTGATGCGATTCGCAAGGAACTCTTATACGCTCTCTCCGCGTTGCAATTGACCGATCAAAAGCCGGAATACGCGCTGCTCATCGAGTTTCTCCGCATGGAAAATGCGGCAGCGATGGCCGTCATGGACTATTACCGGGACCTCATCGTCAACCGCTATACCAGGCCCGCTAATCCCTTCTTCGTCACCAGGCTTCAGAAAGCATTTTCCGACATCCGAAAGCTCGAAGGAAAGCTCGAAAAACACGGATGGGCGAAGGTGTATGCCACGTGGGGCCAGGGGAAAAAGTAGACGGCCACCCGGTGACCACTTCTCGGCGGCACCGGCTTGAATAAGGGAGGAAATGCATGCTCGTTGACTGTCCCGAATGTTCCGGCAAGATTTCATCCCTTGCGGAAATCTGCCCCAATTGCGGCTATCCAATCGAAGAACTCGGATTGCAGAAACCGCCCGACCGGGCTCCGGAAGAAGCTCCGTTAACGAATGGCTCCGAGAATGACGTGAGGTTTCAGAAAACCCGGTTTGAAGGAAAATTCAAAAAAGTGTTCAAGGAAATCGAGATCGTTCGCGATCAGACCCGGCTCGTCAAAGGATTCATCTTCACGTCGCATCCGTTTTCCCAGGAGCAACTGCTGAAATCCGATCATTTTTCCAGGATAGACTCGATCGTCAAGAAGATCGATGACGACGCCACAAACTGGTTCTGCGCGGACAATACGTCTAATATTGCTGAAGATATATATCATTCAATTCGAAAACAAGTGTTGAACGACATTTCCGAGCTGAAACGCGAAATTGCCGACCGGCAACCCACCTGGTGGGAAAACATCCTGGCTTCCGTCAAACAGCTCCTTCTCCGCTTCGGCATCTGATTTTTCAGTTTGCCAGAAACGCCGTTCCTGTGCTATTCTCTGGGTGTTGCCGGAATGGCGGAATTGGCAGACGCACGGGACTCAAAATCCCGCGCCCCCTAAAGGCGTGTCGGTTCGACCCCGACTTCCGGCACCGATGAGGCAAAAGCCTCTACTCATGAGCCTCGACAGGTATCCCCTGCCGAGGTTTTTGAGCTTTTGGGTACAAATCAGGGTGTCATCCGGTGTGCAAACCAGTGTGTTAGCCGGTGTGCAAAAATCGGTTGTTTCCCCTGAACCCCATCCAGCCGAACCGTGATGCAATACATCTTCGAGTTGG
>JAKJFL010000615.1:0-2536 GCA_022704935.1 Candidatus Rifleibacteriota bacterium | reverse complement strand
ATCTCCTGGAACAGCCGGCTGCTCATCCCGCCGCCAAACGCCGAGTTCATCAGGGTGACGGCATATCTCGAATCGTCACGGTACGACACCCCGGGGGTGCCGATAGCCACGTGGACCTGCTCGATGTTCTTCCGGAAGACGGACGCGGCGCTGTCGGGCTTCGGCGTGGTCTTCCGATGGGCAAGCGAGCCGGGGCGCAGGTCGCCGAGGTGCTTCTCGAGCAAGCCGACGAACTCGGCCGTGTCGATGTTGCCGGCGGCGCACACGGCGAGGTTGCCGGATACGTATTGTTTTCGATATACATCGACCACTTCATCACGCGGCATCGCGCCGACCGTGGCGCTCGTTCCGAGGATCGGGCGGCCGATCGCGGCGTCAGGCCAGAGGGTCTGGCCCAACAGCTCGTGGATGATCTCGTCAGGGGAATCCTCGTACATCTTGATCTCCTCGAGGATGACCCTGCGCTCGCGCTCGTATTCGTCGGCATCGAACGCCGAGTTGCGCACCATGTCGGCAAGCACCTCGACCGCGGTGGGAAGCTCGTCACGGACGACCCGGGCGTAGTAACAGCAGTAGTCCTTCGCCGTGAACGCGTTCAGATACCCGCCGATCCGATCGAAGGCGCGTGCGATATCCTTCGGAGAGCGCTTCGCGGTTCCCTTGAACATCATGTGTTCGATGAAATGGGAAACGCCGAGAAGCCGGGGATCCTCGTAGAGAACTCCGCTCCGGAAAAACATACCGATCGATACGCTCTGGACCGTCGAGAAGGTCTCGGCAACGACCTTCACGCCGTTGTCAAGCCGCGTCTTGAAAAAAGGCGTTCCGCTCATGATTCGCTGTTCTCCCGGCCCGGCCCAGTTGAATGTATATCGAGCACCATACGATCTGACGTCGGAGAGGCTTCGTCCGAAGGCTCTGCCGGGGCAGTTCCGGAAGCCAGTTCCGGTGTGGAGCCGCCGTCGCCCTGCTCTGTTTCGGGCTCGGCGGGTATGTGCGCCTGATCTTCCGCGATGGATGTTTCGCCATCCATCTCGGCGGTGACGTCGCGGCTTTCGGCCGGGGGAAGATCGCCCGGCAGATCGGCTTCGGGAAGCGAGAGTTCCTTGAGGCTCTTGATGCCGAAGTAGTAAAGGAAGTCCTGCGTCGTCGAGTAGAGCCGGGGCCTGCCGAGAACCGGCTTTTCGCCCGACACGTAGATCAGTTTTTTCTCGAGGAGTGTGGCGACGACGCCGTCGCAGTTGACGCCGCGGATCGCCTCGATCTCGGCGCGTGTGATCGGCTGTTTGAACGCGATGACGGCGAGCGTTTCGAGCGCGGGGAGAGAGAGGCTGACGAGCTTCTGGCCCTCGAGGCGCTGGATGAACGGACTGATGCAGGCCTTCGTGGCAAGCTGGACGCCCTGCTCGGTGATGATGACCTGGAGTCCCGACGATGGGCTCGCGTCGAGGTGCAGCCTGAACTCGTTCAGAAGCTGCTCGGCCTCGGAGAACGGCAGTTCGAGAATCTCGGCGATGCGCTGGGTGGGAATGGGGTTGTGGTGGACGAACAGGAGTCCCTGCAACGCGGCGAGAAGGGTGTTTCGGTCGGGCCTCGGACCGGACGGCAGGGGAAGCTGCTGCGGCTGGGCGGGTTGTTGCTGTGTCAGTTCATTGTCGGCGTTCATACGCGTATTGCAGTCTCATTTCTGTCTTCAGCCGACGGCGGCCTCTTCGACGGAGTCTGCGGCCGATACCGGCCTGATAGTGATGGGCGAGAAGTTGTCGTCCTGGGCGATGTCACACTCACCCAGCTTGAACATCTCGAGAATGGCCATGAAGGAAAGGACGACGTCGTAACGGTCCTTGCGGCCGCGGACGAGGTCGTTGAACGGGACTTCCCGACGGTGGCGCAGATCGTTGAGAAGCCGGCGGATCTCGTCGATCCTGGCCTCGAGGCCGATGCGATCGACGACGACGCGATGGATCGGCGGATTCAGGCGCCGACGCACCAGCCCCTCGTACAACGCACGCAGGTCGAACGCCGAGAGGTTGATCTGGAGAATCTGTTCGGGCTGCAGTTCGTAACTGCCCGCCCTGGTGTAAATGCGCGAGTTCTTCCTTTCCATCTCGCGCAGGTCGAGGGCCATGAGCTTGAAGCGGCGATACTCGACGAGCTTGTCGACGAGCTCGCGGCGGGCGTCTTCCTCGTAGGAAGCTGCGTCGAGCTCGTCGTCGCCCGTCTCGATTTCGCCGGCCTGCGGCTTGTCGCGGGGCAGGAGCATGCGCGACTTGATCTCGAGCAGGGTCGCCGCCATGACGAGGAAGCCCGAGGCGACTTCCATGTCGAGGATCTCCATCATGTGGAGGTAGTCGAGATACTGAGCCGTTATTGTAGAGATCGGTATATCATAGATATTGACCTTCTGCTCTTCGATCAGGTGATACAGCAGATCGAAGGGCCCCTCGAAGGCCGGAAGCCGAACCTGGTATGCGCTCATCGACGTTCCATTTCCCTCAGGCGATGAAGCCCATGGCGCGGCGGACCTCATTCATGG
>JAKJFL010000614.1:0-2543 GCA_022704935.1 Candidatus Rifleibacteriota bacterium | reverse complement strand
CTGACGGAGCAGGTGCTGCTCCCCCTGAGGGACGTCACGACTGGGATCGAGGCCATTGCGCGGCGCGATTTCCGGCATCGCGTGCCAGTCAGGTCTACGGACGAACTGGGCGACATTGCCGGGCTGATGAATCGCGTCACGGAGGGTATGCGCGATCTCGAAGTTGCGCGTGTTGTCCAGGAAAGCCTGCTGCCGGCCGAGGGAATCATGGTGGGCGAGTTCGAGATCGCCGGGATAAGCAGGGCTATGACGGACATCGGCGGGGATTATTTCGATTACACGGTGATCGGCGATAGCCATCTGGTCGGCCTTGTCGGCGATGTCGCAGGACACGGGGTGTCAGCGGCGCTGATCATGGGAATGGCGAAGAGCGCGTTTTCGCTGCTCGCGAGGTCTGACCAGCCGCTGGACGCCTTTGTGACGGCCTTCAACGAGCTGCTGGTCAGCCAGGGCGTGAAGCGCAAGCACATGATGACGATGTTCTGTTTCGCCCTGGATCTGAAAACCGGGCAGCTCGACGTGTTGAATAGCGGTCACAATTTTCCGTTCCATTTCAAGGCCGAACTCGGGACGGCGCAAGAGATCGAGATCGTCGGGCATCCGCTGGGCGTCAGGAAAAAGATCGTTCTGAAGCGGGGCCGGCTGGAACTTGGACCGGGCGATGCTCTCGTGCTGTATACCGACGGCCTGATCGAGTCGCGCAACACGTCGGGAGTCGTCATCGGCTACCAACGGCTCGCCGGATGGATAGCCGATCATGCCTCGCGGCCCGGGAAAAATGCAAAACAGGTTGCCGGCGCGATTTTCGACGCATTCGACGAATTCATCGGTGCCGAACCGGCCGGAGATGATGTGACGGTTGTCTGCCTGCGTCGCTGCCCTCTTGTAACCGGTGGCGGGAACGTGTAGGGTAATGTCGCCCGATTCGGGCTAAATCCCGGCGGCGTGTCCGCCGTTTCGGAAGGGTGGAGGATGACTCCGGAAGAAATCTGGAAGGAAGCGGCTGGGGGTTCCCAGAAAGCCTGGACGGAAGTGTATCGCCTGTTCGGAGGGCGGCTGTACCAGTTTTTTCTGAAGAACACCGGTCGGGCGAGCCAGGCCATGGACATGGCCCAGGAAGTGTTCGAGCGCATCTGGCGGCATCGTCAGGATTTCCGGACAGGCAGGCTCCAGACCTGGATATTCCGTATCGCGCGGAACCTGCTGATCGACGAGTGGCGCCGGCGGGGCCGGAGCGAGGTGCTCGTCGAAGAGGTGCCGGAAAACGCCGATCCGCAGTCGCACGTCGAGGCGACGGTGATCGACAGGCTCGAACAGGATGAGGCGGCGAAGCTGATCGACGCGACGCTGACGAAGCTGGCCGAGGACGACCGGCTCGTGATCGGGCTGGTGTATCTGGGCGGATTGTCGTTCCCGGAGCTGGCCGAGGTGATGGAGATTCCGCTTGGTACCGCCAAAACGCGGGTGAGACAGGCTCGACTCAGGCTCGAGTCGCACATGAGGGACCAGATGCACGGAAGATCGGCAGGTGAGGCGCTATGAACTGCAACGAATTCACCGAAAACATTCTCGATCACACCCTGCTCGAGCAGACCGTGGCCGACCCCGAGGCCGCGGCCCATCTCGAAAGCTGCTCCGCGTGTCGCGAACGGCTCGAATTCGAGCGAAGCCTGGCCGCCGGGTTCCAGACCATCGCCACCGAAGAGCCGCCGTTCGAGCTTGCGGGCCGGGTGCTCAACATCCCGGAATGCGTGACGGCCGAGGAGCGCTCAGCCGCGGGCCCGCAGCGTCAAGAGGGGCGGGCGGCCATGCCCGAAACCCTGGTGATCGCGCCTGAACCGGCTGGCAAGCCCGAAGAGTGCACCGCTGCGCATGTTCCGGAAAAACGCCCTGTCCGGGAGATCCCGTGGTGGCAGGCGTTCTGGTTCAGGGCTGGCGTTTCGTTCGCGGCCGCCGGATTCCTGCTTGCGATCGGCGTTTCGCAGCTCATGACGGCGGGTTCGTCAGTCGACCGTGAAAGAACGAACGTCGCCGTCGAGAAAACGCTCGAAGTCGCGAAATCCGCTCCGAAGCCGGCTGCCGTGCCGGCAACCGAGGATATGACGATGGCCGCGGCTCCCATCGTGCCAGAAGAGGCGAAGGAACCGGTCGCGATCCCTGAGGTTCCGCTGCCTCCGCCGCCGGTCTTCGAGGCGAAAAGCGCATCGGCAGAGGGGATGAAATCGCTGATTTCATCCGAGCCGGAGATTCGCACGGAAATGGCCGCCGCAGCCCCGGCCCAACCCGCGGCCGATTCCGGCGCGGAACGTGCTGCCGCCGTTTCCGAGCCGGTTGCGAACATCGCTGCGGTTCCGGGTGGGGAGGGTGCAGAGCCTGTGAAGGCAATCGAGCCCGCCCGCCCCGTCGCCTCTGCCAGGCCGCCGAAGATCGTCGGTGAACCGCTGGTGAAGAAGAAAGGCGAGAAATACACCATCCCGGAAGAAAAAATGATGCTTGCGAAACAGCCGCCGGTGACCCCCGTCGCCGTTCAATCGAAAGGATTC
>JAKJFL010000613.1:0-2544 GCA_022704935.1 Candidatus Rifleibacteriota bacterium | reverse complement strand
CCCGCCATTGTACCACGATCCGTGGTCTTCGCCAACGAGCGTGTGACGAAAAACGACCGTGGCCGCGATGTGATATCGCGGCCACGGTCAGTCAGGGATTCCGGAAATTTATATCAGATGTCCGCGGAGACGGCGCTGCCGGCACTGCCCGGATGAGAAACGCCTGCTTTTCCATCTGATGCATGTTCCGGCGTATCGGACTTCTGAACGCCTACGTCGAGTTTGTCATGGGAGGTGGCCCAGATCAGCAGGGCGATCGCCCGGAGCTGATCCTCGGCGAGACTCAGTGACGCCTTCTCGGCGACATGCCGCACCGCTTCGGTCAGATCGGTCATAATGCGGTCCTGCTGGCGGACGAGACCGCCTGGATCCATGCTCTCGGCTCCGCCTGGAGAGGCGATTTTGGTGAGCCCGTTCGCCGCGGCCGATTCGATCAGACTCGGGGGTTCCAGGGTGAACACTTCGGCGACCAGTTCAGGTGTAAACGAAAGCGATACGAGGATTTTGTTGAGCAGAGCCGAAATTTCCTTCATCTGATCCGAATCGGCGGAAAACAGGGCGCGGATATCGGCGGGAGTCGAAGCGGCATCGAGCTGCTCGCGCATCTTCTCGATCATCTGGTAGAGTCCGGCATACTCGGTCCGTGATTTCTCACCAACGAGAATCGTTACGGAATCGGCGATCAGGGAAAGGGAGTTGCGCTTGTTTTCCCGAAGCCGTGCCGTTTCGATGCCGTTTTCGATTTCTCCGCCGTCGCTCGCACCGGGAATCAGCTTCTTCAGCGGTCGGAAGATGAAGACGTTGTCGTAATCGTCGAGAGCGCTCAGTTCTTCGCTCGTGAAGCCAAGGGTTCGGGCCTGTTCTTCGAGCCTGCGGATGAAAACGCCACGGGCCTCGTCGGCGCTGATCTCGCCGTTTTCGACGGCTTCGGCAACGTTCTGCTCGATCTCGAACGAAGCCTCTGCGAGAGCGTCGAGACGGTCGCCGAACTTGAGCCGACGGGCTTCGTCACGCGCGATCAGGGCATTGGCGATCGATGTGACGCCCTGTTCGAGGAGGGCGAGAGATTCCTCAGGAAGCATCGACGTCAGTTCCCCGAGGCTGATATCCTGCGATTTTCCCAGTTTCCGGAGTTCGTGGACGAGCTGTGCTTCGAAACTACGTCCGGGAGACATGGTTTCCGCTCGCACGATGACGCCTGTCTTCAGCATCGGAAGAACGCATTCCGACGTTTCCGCGCCCTTGATGGCGCGAAGTATGAGATTCCGGGAGGGGTGATCCGTGGCCGTATACGAAATCTGGTAGTAGCCGCGATCATCGGTCTGGCTCTGACCGAGAATGACTTCGTTCCCGCTTTTCCCATCGAAAGTCGAGAGGGTGACGGTGGCATCGGCAAAGGGACTCGTCAGGGAAGAACCGACCCGTGCCTTGAGATTTGCAGGCAGTGCCGACCGGCTTACGTATCCCTCGACGCCTCCACGGATGGTTTCGGCCGGTAGAAGGCCGGCTGGATTGGTCCCGCCGTCGCTGCTGCTTCCGCAGCCGCTGAAAAACATCGAGCAGACGAACGCCGTCAGAAACGCGAAATATCGGATTTCGCCACGCTGGGCACGCTTCATGAGAACGCCTCCTTACAGGAAGAACGGAATGCACCTTCTGTATGGTGCAGGTTCACTGTATTCTATCGGCAACCTGGCGGGGTTTCATGAAGGCGCTCCGGATGTCTCGGCGTGATGTCCCGAAGGAAGAATGGGATAGTATCTTCAACTCTCTCATGGGGCCCGTTTTGAGGGCTGGCGCGGATCTTCGGGGTGGGGAAACTCCTTGCGGAGCGATCCGGCACTGACGGGCGCTTCGAGCGTGTGAAAATTTCCCATCCGGTCGAGAAGACCTTTGACGCCTTTTTGAACGGCCTCGATTGCGTCCTCGTCGTTCTCGTAGAACGAGGTGATGGAGTCGAACTCCAGCGGGATGATCTCTTCCCCCCGCGAATTGATGAACCCCCACATGCGCCCTTTTCGAACGGCGGCGCGATCGCGATGAAAGCCGTACGCCTCATCATAGGCGGGTGGGACGACGATGTTCCCAGCCTGATCGATGAAGCCATACCGACCGTCGAGGGCCTTGACCCAGCAACGGTTTTCGCTGATCGTTCCGACATCTTTGAATGCAAGGGAGCTTCGTTCCTTTTCGCCGGGAACACGGATCCGCCAGAATCCGGCTTCTTTCGCGAGAATGACGCCAGTCTCCTCGAACCATCGGGCATCATCGAGGTTGGGGGGGACGGGAAATGTTCCGGTTCTCGGATCGAAAAACCCGTGCAGCCGATGGAGCCGGATGGCGATACTTCCGTCCGGAAGAGGCTTTCTATATGGCTTCATATCGAAAACAGGTTCGCGGATCATGCGTCCCTCACGATCGATGACGAAGCAGGCGCTTGCCGTCATCACCGGCGCCTGTGACGTGAAAAAGTCGCCCGCCCAGGCATACTGAACCGGGATGACCGGGGCGCCGTTCCTGTCGACAAAGCCCCACAGGCCGTTG
>JAKJFL010000612.1:0-2544 GCA_022704935.1 Candidatus Rifleibacteriota bacterium | reverse complement strand
ACGCTTCCTGCCTGAAATGTTCGAAGAGCATCCTCGGAGACATCAGACTGGAATTTTCCCTCCGGTCCGAACCACAGCCGTTGGTGTTCGTCATCCCCAGTCTCCTGTTCCATGACTGGGAAATACTATGCGATATATTACAAGACATATTTCAGGACGCATTCCATCCCGACATGGAGGACGCTTCGCTCGGAAGCGATGCGTTCGCCGCTCCTGCGCCCATCGGTACCGCTCTCGAAGACTCCACCGTCCTGTTCCAACCGATTTCGGGCGTGCGGGTCGACGAGTCGACCATGCAGTCGGTCCTCGACACCACGATGGACGGACTCGCCGACCAGATCAGCGTCGAGGTGACGGACGAAAGCTCTTTCAAGATCACCGACGTCCGGAGCGACGCCATGCCGGATCTTCCTGAAAAACCCAAAGCGCGCGAACGCCACGCGGCTTCAGAGGCGGCAAAGAAGAAGAAATTCAAAGCCTCCCAGACCAATCTCATTCCGAAAGAGACGCCGGCCCCGGAAGACGATTCGAATATGGTCCGATGTCCGAAGTGCCAGAAGAAAAACAGACCGGATTATATTTACTGTCTCGGATGCGGCAAAGAGCTTGACGCGCGCAAAAAAACCGCCTCGCGAAAAGCGGGCAAGTCCCCAGACTACGGGTATTCGAGCAGCGATTCGGGACAGACGGAAGAAGCGTCAGGCTGTATCGTCCAGCTGTTCTACTTCATCGTCGGCGTAGGAGCCCTGCTGTTCTTCATCTCGATCGGCAAATGACGCTGTTCAGACTCCTGGCGGGAAGGATTCCGTGCCGGTCAGTTCGGCGCCGTTCCTGACGTATAGGGGGTAGTCGCGGCCCAGGTGCTCGAGGGCGGAAAGAAGCCCCGAGTGGTCGGGCCACTCCTCGACCGATACCGTCTGGGTGTCGTGACTTCCCATAAGCAGGGCGCGCCAAGGTCCCCCGGATGCAGGCCTCTGGGCGAGTTCGACGACGGTCCTGCGGTCTTCGACGGCTATGACACGCCCGATTTCAGAGCCCACGATGACGGGCGGGCGGGCTTCGCGGGAGATTCCCTGCAGAGAACCGATATCGATCCCGACGAGCATGCTGCGGCCGCGGGTACGGAACGGGTATGCCCAGGCTTCGAGCGTCAGGGTCGCCGTCACGATCGCCGGAGAAAGGGATTTTCGGGAGTATCCGAAGAGTTCGCGTCCGATGAGGGCGACAGGCTTCATGCGCGGCGGCACGGGGCCCGTTCCCGCCCCGACGAGGATGAGCGAGCGGACGTCGCCGAGCAGCCTGCCGACGGCCCGCATGAACTGGTCGCACTCCTGTCGGTTTGTGAAGGGGTCGTCGAGCCAGAACCCCGCCACATCGAGGGCGGCAAGCCCCGGCACAGCCTCGAGCATCGAAATGCAGCCGGTTGCGCCCGGATCGGCCATGAGCTCGCCGGTACGGACACGGAGGAGGATCGGGGCCCGCCTGCCGTAGGCCTGGGCGGCGTTCGAGGCGACGATCGCTTCGGACGTCTGGCCGATCGTCACGGTGAATCCGTTTCTGACAGCCTCGGCGATGACTCCCGCCGATGCGGGCGGGGCCAGAACGCGGATCCAGCCTTCTTCTGAGACGGCATCGCTCCCCGTCAGCCTAAAACCGCGGCTCGCGTATCCCCACGCGGCACGGCGCTTCAGTTCGGGGGCGATGTGACGCCAGGCGCGCGCCAGGATCGGCGATCGGAGATCGACTGCCCACTCGATCGTTCCCGAAGGCGGAACGTTTCCAAGGAGGGCCGGCAGATCGAGTGTCAGCCAGCAGGGAGCATCCCATGGCGGGATTCCCGGGGTGAACGACGTCGCCTGAGTCATCTTCTCAGGCGGCCGTTCCGTTTGCTTTCGGCGATTCTGCCTGCATAGCGATGTCAGAATCGAGTTCTTCGGCCGAATCGTCCCGCACGGCGTGTCCCATCAGGGCTTCGCCTATGGCACAGACACGCTCGTATGCGAGGTCCTGGATCTCCTGCTCGGTGCGTCCCGCCTGGAGCATCCCGGGGACGTCGACCGGTTCACCGAACCCGATTTTCAGCGCCACGGGCCGCGGAATCGTCGTTCCGTCGGGGTTCAGCAGATGGTTGTTGGCGATGTATGCCGGAAGGATCGGGACTTTCTGTCGGATCGCGAACTTGATGGCGCCGGGTTTGAACGGCCGTATCAGTCCCCTGAGGTTGCGGGTCCCCTCCGGAAAAATACCGAGAACGTGGCCGTCGGCGAGCACGCGAAGGGCCGTCTTGATCGTCGTGGGATCGGGTTTCGAACGGTCGACCGGAAACGCGCACGCCTTCCGAAGAAACCAGCCCGTCATCGGGTTGTCGAACGCTTCTTTCTTTACCATGATGTAGGTGGGGTGGGGAAGCGAAGACCCAAGTATAATACCATCATATATAGAAGCATGATTCGCGACGACGAGATACGGCGGTTTCGCCGGAACGTGTTCGAGTCCCGTAACGGTCCAGCGGTTGAAGGTGCGGAAGAAGACGCTCCCGATGAA
>JAKJFL010000611.1:0-2544 GCA_022704935.1 Candidatus Rifleibacteriota bacterium | reverse complement strand
GCCGATCAGCTTGTCGACGATGCGCCGCATGACGTCGCGGTTGAGGGCGCTGAAATGGATAATGGCGTCGAGGCGGTTCCGGAACTCGGGGCTGAACGCCTTCTCGACGGCCTCGCGGCCGCGCCACTGGACATGGCCGCTCTGGTCGCCGAAGCCGATCGCGCCTTTGCTCATCTCGCGGGCGCCGGCGTTCGATGTCATCACGAGGATGACGTGACGAAAATCCGCCTTGCGCCCCGTGTTGTCGGTGAGCGTCGCGTCATCCATTACCTGCAATAGAATACTATATATATCCGGGTGAGCTTTCTCGATCTCGTCGAGAAGCAGGACGCAGTTCGGCTGTTTGCGGATCGCGTCGGTTAGCTGGCCGCCCTGTTCGAATCCGACATAGCCGGGAGGCGCGCCGATCAGGCGCGAGACGGCGTGCTTTTCCATATATTCACTCATATCGAAACGCAGGAAGGAGATCCCGAGCGCCTGCGCCATCTGGCGCGACACCTCGGTCTTGCCGACGCCCGTCGGTCCGGCAAACAGGAAGCAGCCCACCGGCCGCCGCTCGCCGCCCAGCCCGGCACGAGAACGTTTGATGCAGGTCACGAGGGCCTTGATGGCCTCGTCCTGGCCGAAAATGACACCCCGGAGCACATCGTCGAGCGCCTTGAGCCGGTCGGCATCCGACGTCGAGACGCGGGCCGCTGGAATGCGCGCCATGCGCGAAACGGCTTTCTCGATATCCCGCACGCGGACGGTCTTGCGCTTCTCGTATTTCGGCGACAGCTTGTGCAGGGCGGCCGCCTCGTCGATCAGGTCGATCGCCTTGTCGGGAAGGAACTTTTCGGTGAGATGCCGCGCCGCAAGGTCAACCGCGGCTTTCAGAGCCGCTCTGGTATACGTCACGCCATGGAACGTCTCGTATGAGCCACGAAGACCGTGCAGGACGCGCAACGCCTCGGCCTTCGTCGGCTCGGCGAGGTCGATCTTCTGGAACCGGCGCGCGAAAGCCCGGTCTTTTTCGAAATGATTCTTGAATTCCTCATAGGTGCTCGTGCCGATGCACCGCACCCGGCCGCTGTTCAGCAGAGGTTTGAGCAGGTTCGCCGCGTCCATCGAGCCGCCGCTCACCGAGCCGGCGCCGACGATAGTGTGGATTTCGTCGATGAACAGGATGACCTTTTCCTGCTTCTCGAGCGCCTTGATGACGGCCTTCAGCCGGGCCTCGAAATCCCCGCGGTATCGCGTTCCGGCGAGAAGGGCGCCCATATCGAGGGCGAAGACGCGGAACCCAGCCAGGGTCGGCGGAACCTTTTCCTCCTGGATCATCCGGGCCAGGCCTTCGACGATCGCCGTCTTGCCCACCCCGGGCTCGCCGACGAACACGACGTTGTTCTTCCGCCGGCGCGCCAGGACAGTGATGGCTCGCTGGAGTTCGGCGTGCCTTCCCACCAGCGGGTCGATCTGGCCGGCGGCGGCCTTCTCGTTCAGACATTGGGCGAACTGGCCGAGCGGATCCTTCACCGGCTTCTCGCCGAGCTCCTCCCCTCCCGCGGGCATCTCGCCGCCGGGCAGGGTCTCTTCGCCGTCCTCCGTTCCGCCCTTGTTCGCCGGCTCGTCACACTCATCGTTCTTCGACACGCCATGCGAAATATATTCGAGAATATCCAGCCGTGAGATCTCCTCGACCGCCAGAATTTTCACGGCATGAGAGTCTGGCTCCTGAAGAATAGCAGCAAGAATATCTCCCGCGTCGGCCTCTTCCTTTTCGGCGGCCTGCACGTGCAGGAGAGCGCGCTGAATGACCCGTTCGAAACCAACGGTGGGCTGAGGATCGAGATCGGAGTCGGCCGGCAGTTTCGGCACCTTGTCGGCGAAGAAATCCTCGAGTGATTTCTTCATGCGGTCGATGTTTCCCCCGCAGGCGCGCAGGATCTCCCGGCCGAGGCCGTCGAACAGGCAGCCGTAGAGAATGTGTTCCGGCGTCAGATACTCGTCGCGCCGGTCGCTCGCTTCCCGGATGACAGAATGAAGCGTAATTTCGAGGTCCCGCTGGATCTTCGGCATGTCAGACTTTCTCCATCGCGCACTGAAGGGGGAACCCCCGCTCCCGGGCCATCACCTTCACGGTCTCGACCTTGGTTTCCGCGATGTCGCGCACATACACCCCGGCAAGCCCTCTTCCGTTGCGATGCACGTGAAGCATGATCTGCGTCGCATCCATGGTCGATTTGTGAAACACCTTCTGAAGCACTTCGATGACGAACTCCATCGTCGTGTAATCATCGTTCAGCAGGAACACCCGGAACATCGGAGGTTCATCGACCTTGTGTCTCGTCTTTTCGAGCAGTTCCTGATCGGGACGTGCATTCGTTCCCGCCATACCTCTCCGCTCCTTTACGCCCCGGGGCCGTCGGCCTGCGACGGCTCCTCGATCAGCTTCTGAAGTTCTTCCCAGCGTTCCATCCGTTTTACGATCTCGTCGCCGACCTCGGTGTGACGCCGAGACAGATCGACGAACCCATCCCGGCCGAGTTCGGCGGGCGGGTCGGC
>JAKJFL010000610.1:0-2547 GCA_022704935.1 Candidatus Rifleibacteriota bacterium | reverse complement strand
GATCTCGCCGATCGCCAGACGGAAAGCGAACTGCATCCGATCGTGACGTCCCTTGGAGGGATGGACAGACAGCGGGCGGGTGACGCCATGCAGCGGGCGCTGGCCCTGCGCTTCGTTTCGAAGCGGCATTTTCAGCAGCTCGCCGGCGCCCTGGACGGCCACGTCCTGTCGGAGGACGTCGGAACCCGTTACCATGCACAGAAAGCGCGTGATCATCTCCGCTCCCAGACGATGAAGACCGAGGCGTTCGTCATGGCGATGTCGCGCCTGATGCCGGAGCCGTCCTCATCACCCGATGCGGGAGCGCAGCCCGGCCCGGAATCCGCACCGGCCGCGTGGGAACCTCTTCCTGCCGAAGAGCCGTCCGTTGCCGTCGTGGAGCCTGTTGCCGTTGTAGAGCCCGTTGTCGCCGTGGAACCGGCGGTATCTGATGCGCCCGGCGAAGAAGCACCTTCTTTTGTCGAAGAGCCGCCTGTCTCAGATGTGTCAGGTGAAGAACCGGCCGGGGGTGATGAATCCGAGGCGCGCGAGACGGCTGAGTTTCCGGCGATGGCGTATGTTGAAGAGCCTGTGCTCCCTGCCATTGCCGATGTGGACGAGAATGTGGATTTGTTCGGCGATCTCGACGCGGTGGCAGAAGCTCAGGCTGCTCCTTCGGAGCCAGGCCAGACGGGCGGGGCGGCTGATGACGGTGCAGAAGATCTGTTTGCAGATCTCCCGCCCATCCCGGCTGCGTTGAACGACGAAACCCCTGAACAGGCACCGGCGGATGTTTCCAGCGCGCCTGTCGATGCATCGGCCGGGGCGATCGGGGAGGATATCGGGAGACTTCCTGATGCCCCGGAACTGTCAGATATCACGAAACTTGTCGAAACATCGACACCCGGCGATATTGTATACTGGAAAGAATATATAGGCCGTCCGCCCTCGCGGGACGTTCTCGAAACTCTGCCGAAACTACTTGCCCGGCTGCATACGCCTGAGCTTGTCGCGATCTGCGCGGACCTCCTCGCGTCTCCGTTTCCGCGGGTGCGCGCGAACGCCGTCGAGGCTCTCGAAGAGAACGGGTGCAGAGAGGCGATTCCGCTCCTGATCACCTTGTTCCGTGATGACGATAATCGCGTCAAGGCCAACGCGGTCAAGGCGATGTCGGCGTTCGATGCCGAGACGATGCTCGAGGAGCTACGGGGGATGATCGAGGATCCCCGCGTGGAGATGCGCGATTCCGCGACCTACGTCCTGAAAGGGATCCGGGGGCAGGAGGCGGCTCTTCTCCTGGAGCATCTGCTTCGCGACGGCTCGCCTCTCGTGCGCTTCAATGCGATCCGGTCGATGGCTGTCCAGGGCGATCCGGGGAATACCCAGCGGCTGATGGAATACCTGCCGGAAGTGGCCGATCCCGAAGAGCGCGACCTGCTGTTCAAGGCCATCGCCCAACTCCAGCAACAGAGCTGAGAAGGGGCTCGACATACCGGTGCTGTCTTGCGCGAAACCCGGTTCCCGTGTACATTTCAGGAACGCAATCTTCCGTGCTGGAGGCGGATACGGAACCATGGGGCGGAAAGAGATCGCTGAAAAAATAGCGGCCGGTACAGTTCATGTCACGCGGCACGCCTATGAACAGATGATCGCCCGGGGTATCTACATCAAGCAGGTGCACGAGGCGATCGTGAACGGGCGGGTCATGAAAAAGTGGACGGATCGGGGCGGCGACCGCCTCGCCATCGTGGGTGCGCGGTTCAATGGCGACGTCATCAAGGTCATCGTGAAGGATTGCGACGTGCCGCGGGTCATCACGGTCTGCTGGCCCTACGAAACGGGCGAATGAGCCGGCGTGGCCGGTTTCAGGAAAAGAGAAGCTGGACGAACGCCTGCAGGAAGACTTCCTTGAGAAGCACGAGAAAACCGGGCATGGCGATCAGCAGGATGGTGCCCGCCGTTCCGTAACCTGAAAACGGCCATGAGGGCATGTCTTCGATTGTCTGAACGATGTTCCGCCTTCGGCTGAACATCTCGAAATCGGCTTCGGGCGAGTCGGGTCTCAGACGGGTTTCGATCTCGTCGAGGCGTTTTTGTGCCTCGACGAGCAGCCGGCGGCGGCGAATGTCCAGCAGCTTGTGGACTTCCCACTGGGGATAGGTGAAATACAGCAGCGGGGCCAGCGAGGCGAGACCCAGCAGGCCGAAAAAGATCAGCACTTCGATGAAGAGCGGGTCCTTCACGAGCAGGGTGATCTGCCCCGCAAGCCCCAGACCCGGTCGCCATCGCAGGAGGGCATACGCCGGCCACATCATGCCATTATAGGTGTAGACCAGGTGCAGCGTGTAGATGATGATGACGCAGAAGCTGAAATGGATCGTCGCCAGCACCGCGATTTTCAGGTAAAAACGGCTCAGCAGGGTGGTTTCGGCCCGACCGAGTTTGCCTGACGCGACTTCGTGGGCGATGCGTCTGACGAGCTCGGTATACCGGCCGCTCAGGACGGTCGCGTTCAGCACGAAGAAAAAGCCGGTCAGCAGCCATGCTGAAAACAGTATATCCACCTGG
>JAKJFL010000609.1:0-2548 GCA_022704935.1 Candidatus Rifleibacteriota bacterium | reverse complement strand
TTGTTCGTGCCGTAGGTGATGTCGGACGCGTAGGCGGCCCGCTTTTCCTCGGCCGTGAGACCGTGCACGTTCAGGCCGACCGTCAGACCCATGAACCGGTAGATCTTGCCCATCCACTCCGAGTCACGGCGGGCGAGGTAGTCGTTGACCGTGACCAGGTGTGCGCCGCGACCGACCGGCACCATCAGACCACGCTCATCCTCGAGCGGCTCGAAATGCCTGATTCCGCGCTTCTTCGCGAGTTCGACCCAGGCCGGGTTCAGTTCGAGGGCGTTCAGATACAGCGGAAGCGTCGCGACGAGGGTTTTTCCTTCGCCCGTCTTCATCTCGACGATGCGGCCCTCGTGCATCGCCAGACCGCCGATGATCTGCACGTCGAAATGACGCATGTGCAGAACGCGCGTGGAGGCCTCGCGAACGGCGGCAAACGCCTCGACCTTGATGTCGTCGAGTTCTTCGCCGTCGAACAGCCGCTCGCGGAACTTTACGGTCATCTGCCGCAGCTCGGCGTCGGACATCTTCGAGAAGCGCTCCGCCTCTTCGTTGACGGCTTCGAGAATCTGCGTCAGCCGCGCAACCTCGCGTGCGTTGAAATCGGGAATGAAGTAGCGGATGAATCTGATCAGCCAGTCGAACATGCCTGAAACCTGATGCCTTTCCAAGAATCAGGGCGCGGCCCCTGGTCGGGGTCCGCGCCCTGTCCTGCGTCTATCTTGCCGTATGCCGGATGTCCGGCCGAGGATACGCGGCGGTCATTTCTCTTCGGACGAGATGATCTTGATGATGTCTTCCTCGGTCTTGGCTTCCATCAGCTCGCCGCGGAACTCCTGATAGCGCAGGAGGCGCGACAGCCGCGCAAGCGCCTTCAGGTAGAGCCCACCCGATTCTATCGGCGCGGCAATGAGGAAGATGAGGTGAACGGGCCTGCTGTCGAGGGCTTCGAACTCGATGCCGGCCTTCGAGCGGCCGACCGCCACCACGACCTCCCGGACCGTCGTCGTGCGGGAATGCGGAATGGCGATACCCTTGCCAATTCCCGTGGAACCGACCTTCTCGCGTTCGAGCACCGACTTGAGAAACGCGTCGGCATCGGTGAGAAACCCGGCTTTATCCAGCAGGTCGATCAATTCCTTGATGGCATCGACCTTCTGGGTGGAGGATAGTTCCAGCCTGATCAGCTGGGGTGATATGAATTCGGTGAGCTCCAAAATGCCTCCTGCGGCGCCCGCTACGGGGAAATCGGGATCAGAACTCGGGCTCGATCAGCCCGAAGTTGCCGTCAGTGCGCTTGTAGATGACGTTGATCTGGTTGGTCTCGGCATTCGAGAAGACGTAGAACTCCTGCTTGAGCAGATCGAGCTGCTCGGCGGCCTCGTCGGCGAACATCGGCTTGATCGAGAAGGTGCCGCTGCGCACGATGCGGTGCTCGGAACGGTCGGCACGGCCGCTCGTTTCCTCGGCGGAGACTTCTTTCTTCGCCTTCTTGCCGGTGTCGAGCGAAAGAATCGAATGGACGGCGGCCAGGTCTTTCTTGTCGGTCTGGCGGCGGGGAACGTCCTTGAGCTTCTCCTTGTGCTTCTTGACCTGGCGCTCGATCTTGTCGGCGACCATGTCGATCGAGGCATACAGGTCTTCGGAGGCCTTCTTGCCACGCAACACGATGCCGTTGGCCCAGACGGTGACTTCGCAGACCTTGCTGCGGGTCTGATCGCGGACATCGTCCGTCGAGAGGTTCACGTCGACTTCGATGATGTGATCAAAATACTTTTTGATCGAGGCCAGCTTCTTTTCCGCGTAATCTTTCAGAGCCTGGGAGAGGTGGATGTTCTTTCCACTCACGACGATCTGCATGACAGGGTGCCTCCAAATGAAGTTCGGACACGAAATCCGTGTTTTTCCGAGAGAGGTTAGATATAGCACACCCCTCCCACCCTGTCAAGACAGCCTCCCTCCCCCGGAAACGCGCTCCAGGCCTTATGGAAGCGGCTATCCGTGAGCGGGGGAAGCCTTCGCCGGCTCGAAGATCTCCCGGTACAGGGTCATGATCCTGCGCAGCCGGTGGTTCACCGCCGACTTGGAAAGAGGTGGCGTACAGCGCTGCCCAAGCGCCTCGATCGAGTCGAGCGGATGCTTGACGCGCATCAGTGCCACTTCCCTGAGGGCGTCCGTCCAGATATCCTGGTCGTGATGCGCAAGGAGACGGTTTATCTGCTCGCACTGGCGCTCCGCGGCCGCCACCTGTTTGTTGATGTTCGCCGTCTCGAAATTCACCTGCCGGTTCACCGTACCCAGCAGCTGGCGGGTCGCGATCAGATCCTCGAGATGAAGAGCCCGATCGAACGACTCGAAGAGTTTCAGCACCCTGACGAGCTGTTTCGCCCCCTTGATATAGGCGACGATGCGGCCCCGGCGACGGCAGAACCTGAAGCGCAGCCGGAGGGCCCGGGCGCTGATGCGCAGCAGCCGGAAGGCCCATTTTCCCGGAAGGACGATCTCCAGATGGTAGCCATGCTCTGGGTCCTGCATGTAGCCCGCCCTGACGAACAGG
>JAKJFL010000608.1:0-2549 GCA_022704935.1 Candidatus Rifleibacteriota bacterium | reverse complement strand
CTCCCCGACCGCCATGGTGGACGGGATGGCTCAGGCAATTCGACGATCCGATCATCCGCATTCTTCTAGTGACAGCGGGTGCAACGGCTCTCATCGGCATATCCGACGGCAGCCTGCTTGAAAGCGCCGTCATCGGCCTCATCATCCTCCTTGCCACGCTGATCGGCTTCATCAGCGAGGAGCGTGCCGAGCGTGAATTCGGCCTGCTGATCTCGGCCCGCGAATGCGTTCCGGTGCGCGTCATCCGCGACGGAGCAATGATCTCCATTGCCCGTTCGGACATCGTCGTCGATGACATCGTCTGGCTGGAAGCTGGAGACGAAGTGCCGGCAGACGGCTTCCTGCTGAACGGCCAGGCTGTTGAAGTCGACGAATCCATGTTAACGGGTGACCGGCCATCCATATCGAAGGTTCCGTACGACCCGCATGCCATCGTCGTGACAGATGCCGGTCTTTCCTCTTCCGATCGCCTTCAGCGGGGCTCCATCGTCACTCACGGCCGCGGGGTGATGAGGGTCACCTCGGTCGGCGACGCCACGAAACTGGGTCAGGCAGGGGCGGCGGCGGCGGCTGAACGCGAAGAACCGTCTCCGCTCAGACTGCAACTCGACGGCATCGCCCGCGCCATCGCCTTCTTCGGCGTCACCATATCCGCACTCGTTTTCACGGTTCTCATCGCAGGGCGCATCGCGAGCGGGAGCATCTCGTTCACTCCGGCCGAGGCTTGGGCCCATGCAATTTTCGGTTTTGGAATAGCTGTAATTATATTTCCCTTTTGGCTACCCGCGGCACTGGATGTTCTGGCCATCCTCGGATTTGAAGTCACGGGCAGGGATCTCTTCGCCACCCCCCCCTGGCGACTCGGTCTTCGCTGGGGCGGTATCTTTGTTGGCGCGGGACTCTTCCTGGGGATTGCCGCGGGCATCCTGCCCCCTGTTCCGGCGATGTGGGGAAACCGGCCGCTCGAGTCGGCCCTGTTGCAGGATTTTCTTCAGACCCTCGCCCTGATCGTCGTCGCGGTCCCCGACGGGCTCAGCATGAGCATCACGCTGTGCCTCGCCTGGGGCATGCGCCGGCTGCTCGCGGGCCGGACCCTCGTGCGCCGGCTTCATGCCTGCGAGACGATCGGTGCCGTGACCGTCATCTGCACGGGCGACTCGGGAGCGATGCTGGAGCCGCGGCTCAGCGTCGGAAACATCATCCAGGGCCGTTCGCTTCAATCCCCGGAAACGGTCCCACATCCGCTTCTCGCTGAAGCCATGGCCGTGAATGCAACGGCACATCTCGCGCGACGACGAGGCGATCCGCCCGTCACGATCGGCGATCCGCTCGAGGGTGCGCTCCTGTTTTGGCTGCGCGATCGAGGTGTCTCTTACATGAGCCACCGGAGCGGTTTCGAACTGTATCGCCAATGGCAGGCCGGTCCGGACACATGGTTCATGGCGACCCTGGGACATCCGGCGGAAAAGAATTCGCCTGACTCCTGGCGCCTGCATGTGAAAGCCCAGGGAGACATGCTGCTGAAGCGTTGTCGGAACGCTCTCGTCGATGGAAATATCGTTTCCCTCGAGGCAGGGTCGCCGGCCCGCGTCGCTCTGGAAAAGCATCTGGAAAGTCTATCCCCGGACGGCAGAACGATCGGTTTCGCCATGCGCGAGGGAACGGGGGCGTATCCCGACGATCCTGCGGCGGATCTGACATGGCTGGGAGGGGTTCTGATAACCGGGTCCATCTCGCCGGAAACGGCCGCCGCCTTGGATCAGTGCCGCCGGGCCGGCATCCGCGTAACGCTGGTCTCGTCCGCCAGCCCCGAGAGTGTGGCCAGGGTCGCACGCGAAGCCGGACTCGGCAGTGCAGACGCCGACACCGGCAGCATCCTGACGGGAGAGGCCATGCACAGGCTCGACGGCATGCATGCCGCACACGCCGCGGGCAGGCTCGCCGTTCTCGCCCGCGCAGACGCATCGGACCGCACGAAGCTTATCGACCTCCTCAGGCAACGGGGGGAAGTCGTCGCCGCCGTCGGCGATCATGACGCTGATGTAGCCAGCCTGCGGCGGGCGGATATCGGTCTTGTCATGGGAAACGGCGCCTCCGAGCGGATACGATCCGCCGGCGACCTCGTCCTGCCCGACGAAGGGCTTCCCGTGCTTCTTTCAGCCGTGAAGTGGGGCCGCGCGCTCTTTCTCAACATCCAGCGCTTTCTCGTGTTCCAGCTTTCCGTCAACCTGATGGCCCTCGGAATCAATCTGCTGGGTCCTTTCATCGGGGTCCGCCTTCCGCTGACGATTCTCCAGATGCTCTGGGTAAATATCATCATGGATATATTTTCAGCCCTGGCGCTCGCCACCGAGCCTCCACATGCCGGCATTCTCGACGCCCCGCCGCGGAGGAGCCGGGATTTCATCGTGACAGGTGCAATGATTCAAGCGATCATGACGACGTCGGCGCTGTCCTTGTCCGCCTTCGTGCTCGTGCTGCGTCACTGGCAGAGTCCGGACGGAAGCATCGACGCCCGCCGTCTGACGTGGTTTTTCTGCCTGTTCGTG
>JAKJFL010000607.1:0-2551 GCA_022704935.1 Candidatus Rifleibacteriota bacterium | reverse complement strand
GAAGAATACGCTCCCGATGAACTTGACGAGCCGGTAAAACGCGTGGGACGGGGGCGTTTTCGCGAGCTTCCCCTCGTTTCCGCCGCGATTTCCGAAGAGAAATCTCGTCGTGCGCCACAGCATCCATGCGAGGGCGATCGCCGCTAGCACTGGGACAACGAGCGACAGAACCGTTCCGACGCCGACGACGATCTCTTCGATCAGGCTGATCACGGGGTTCGCGATCCCTCCGGTCGCGGCCGTGGAGACGGCTCGCATCCCGGCCTTTCCTGCGTGCATCGACACCGTGGCCCCCTGTCCGAGGACGAGTGCGATCATCATGAAGACGGATTTCAGGTCGCCGTCCGGAATGATCATCGTGGTCAGCACGGCTGACAGAGCCATCTTGACCGGCAGTTCGATCAGGTCGAGCAGATGGTCGACCGCCGGGATCTTGTCGCCCAGGAACTCGACGACGGTCGCGACGGCGAGCGCCGCGAGAACAGGCGTCGTGGCGAGAAACTCCAGGCCGGACCCTATATGGAGCCATGCCGGGAAGAACCGGTAGACGATGCCGATCAGCAGCGGTGGGAGAAACGCCCTGAAACCGGTGCATGCGGACAGACAGACGCCCGCCACAACGGGAATGACGTATTCGACGCCCATGGAGCGAAGCTCCTTATTTCACCAGTTCGGGCATCTTCAGCGAAATCCGGCGAACGGCTTCCTTGTTGCCCATCGACTCGAACAGCCGCATGGCCTTTGCATACGACGCGTAGGCCTTCTCGTTCATGCCGAGAGAAGCCTGAACGCCGGCGATGTCCTCGAACACGATGGCTTCCCATGCAGGGTCCGGGGTCGCCACGAGTCGGCCGAGAATCGACTGGTATCGCACCAGCGCCGACAGCGGCCGGTCCATATCGCGCAACGACCTGGCCGCCCAGACGAGAGGACCGACGGAGTAGGGAGTGCCGGCATGCTGTTTCCGCTGGATATCCGCAGCCTCGTCGATGACCCTGACGGCCTCAATGGTCATGCCGCGCTTCGCCAGCTCGGCAGCTGCGCCTGTCACGGCGTCACCGGAAACGTCACACGACGTCGCGTTCGGTATGACGACGACATCTTCGACCTGCTCGGTACCGCAGGAACCACACGTGTCACAGGAACCGCAGGCCGCTCCCGCCGTCGACGCCCCGGCAATAAAGACCACTCCGGCAAGAATGACGCTCATGATGGGGTGTTTCAGACAACCGGACATTTTCATTCTGCACTCCTTTTGAGATCAATATACCCGAATTGTACGAAATATATGCTCATAAGATTCAGCGCTCGTTTCACCTTCGAAACAAAGAACGTTTCACCACCGAGGCGCAGCGCTTCGAAGAAGGACGTTCTCAACGTCTCTGTTGCTGGTATGTCGGAATTCGAAGGATTCACCGCGTAGACGCGGAGACACTGAGAGAAAAGTCCATTCCATCTTTTTCATCTCGTTTCTTTCTCTGCGCCTCTGCGTCTCGGCGGTAAAACGGTCGTCGTATCTCCGTGGTTCGTTGTCATTTCAATATACCAGATTCAATATGATCGATGACGTTTATTACAATGCAGGAAATGGTCACTCCGGCTGGCGGCCGCTCAGGAGAGCCGATACGAAATTCATCGCCGCCGCCTTGTCTTTCAGCTGGCCGAGATGCTGGGCCTCTTTGACGGCATCGAGAATCTCACGGAACTTCGGCCCGGGCGTCATCCGGAAGGCGGCCATCAGGTCCGTTCCGTTGATCAGCGGCGCCTGTTTCGCATATTCCATCTGCCGGTAGAAGTCGGACATGATGTTCTCGATGCCCTTCTCGAACTGTTCCATGTCGTCACGGCTCTCGGGGCCCTGGGCCGCCTGGCGGTCGGCCAGCGACATCATGGCGATGCCGACGCCTTCGCGGCCCGTTTCCGAGTAGTAGCGGAACAGGCGGCGGTCGGAAAGCCCTTCCTGGAGTATGACGCCGGGACGCATGTGATTCTTGACGACGAGCATCAGGAACTGAAGCTCCGCTGTCGAGAGCTTCAACCGCTCGGCGACTTCCTTGCAGATTCTGGTCCCTTCCATTTCGTGGCCGTGGAACACGATGCGGCCGTCGTCTTCGCGCTCCTTCCGGCAGGCGAGCTTGCCGACGTCGTGGAGCAGACAGGCGAACTTGAACAGTTGTCGATAGGTTCGATTTCCGGAAATATGCTCATCCAGAAACTTCTGGAGCTTCTTCCACCCCTCGATCGGCGCGTCCGCGCGCGAGAGAAGTTTTTCGAAGCATCGGAGCGCCTCGATCGTGTGATCGAAGACATCGAGGTGATGCCACCCGTTCTGGACGACGCCCCGAGTGGTTTCGAGTTCGGGAAGAACATGCCCGAGCACCCCGAGCCGCGACATCCGGTCGATCCACGCGGCGCTGTCGGGAGCATCGAGCACCTTGAACAGTTCGTCGCGGATGCGCTCACCCGAAACGCCTGCCAGCAGAGGCGCATCGCGGCGGATGGCTTCCGTCAGCTCGTCGTCGAACGTCATGTCGAGTAGAGCCCCAAACCT
>JAKJFL010000606.1:0-2564 GCA_022704935.1 Candidatus Rifleibacteriota bacterium | reverse complement strand
ACTTGCGGCCAGCTGGCCGATCGAACTCAGCTTGTCCGCGTGGTATAGCTGCTGCTCTATGATCCGCCGCTGCGTGATGTCATCGAGGGTCATGACCATGCCGTATGGCTTCTGATCGGCGTCACGAAGGAACGTGAACCTGGTTTCCATCACTTTCACGCCGCCTCCGGAGCCGAGGTCGAACTGGACGTCGCAGAAAACGCCTTCCTCGCCTCTGTCGAGAAGCTTCCGGATAGCCTTGAGAAACGCACGTCGGGAATCCCGATGGATGACCTGGAAAAATTTCCGGAAGGGAAGCCCCGGCTCGGGGGTGCAGACGCCGGCGAGCTCCCTGTATGCCGCTCCGTTCGCCGTTTCGATGAGGCCCTGACGGTTGAAGGTGATGACGGAGGTGCTGAGGCTCGCGAGGATGTTCTGGATATAGCTCTTCAGCGTCTCGAGGCGGTCGATCGTCTGCTGGATATCCTCCCGGCCCTTCAGCAGAGCGGCTCCCAGTTCATTGAACGAGAGGGCGAGATCACCCAGCTCGTCCCGGCCCCGCTCGGAGAGCCGATACGAGAGATCGCCCTGGGAAAGCTGTCGCGCACCGTCACGCACCTGCCGGATGCGGGCCAGGAGGACCTTGTTCGTGAGAAAGACGGAAATGAGCATGACGACGGCGAGTGCCAGGAGGGTGATCTTCAGCGTCTGGCTTCGCGCCTGGGAGACCAGGGCCAGCATCCCTTCCTGGGAGATGGTGCAATAGATGCGGAACGGTTGCTTGTCGACGGTTTCGGCCAGCTCGACCTGGCCGACCGAATGCAGGACCCCGGCCATGCGAAGTGTGAAGATATGCGCCGACGCATCGGGCTTTTGCGCGATCGCCTGGGCGATATCCTGCCGAGATCTTGCCGTCAGCGAAGTCGCCATGACCGTGTCCTGGACGGCGATCGTGACGTCAGCGAGAAGGTTGCGCGCCATCCGGCGTGCGCGGTTGTCGTCGAGTTCCCGGTGGAGAGACAGAAATCCGATGAACTCCTCGGTTTTGAAGACTGGTACTATAGCTGATAATATAAGCCTGTCCCCGACGGGGGTCAGCTCGATGCGAGACAGGGTCATGCGGGGGTTGGGCGGGGCGATTGCCGGGCCGATTACAAGCGCGGCTCGGGTCGACAGGGTGAGGCCGGATTTCAGGTGAAGCCGGAGCTCGTAATAGCCGGAGTTGGCGATAAGCCGGTTCATTTCCTTCTGGAGCAGGTTCGTAAGACCGTATACCGAATAGTTCACGAGTTTGTCGGATTCGGAATACAACGTCGCCATGCGCAGAACCTGGTTGCGCTCGGATTCCCAGTAGGATCGGATCGACCGCAGGAGCGTCTCGACGCGTTCCTGGAAGATCTCCTCGGTTTTTTCGACGATGAGGCGGGTGGCGCTCTCGTTGAAGAAGAAACCGAGCGTGGCGATGGCGGCAAACAGCAACGACAGGATCTTGACTCGGAGGGAGAGATACATGGCTGCTCCAGTCAGGGCTCGCCTTCGATGAGGCGGTTGAAGTAGCGCGAACCTTCGCGCTTCACCCAAAGGCGTTCCGAAGGAATATCGCAGGGAAGGAACACGGCATTCTCGATTTCTTTGGACGGAATGAAGGGTGCGACAGGGCGGCCGGACCATCGCGGATCGTCGCGATTGGCCCAGAGCCTCAGCCGGATGTGCGGGACGGGTGTCGGCCCCTCGGGGCCGGGAAATGGAGAAAAACGAACCGCGCCGGTGGCGACGAATGCGGACGAGGCGATGGCGTCGCCGGGGATCCAGAGCGATGTGAACACCGCGTCGCCGGCTTCGAACACCTCATGGGCCAGGCTTTCGTCGGATTCCAGCGAGTAGGGGTTGAGCCATTTCTTATCGAGAGCGTTCTGGAGATGTGCGGGGGTGACGTCGTTCGCCCCCTTCCGCATGGCTTGGCGGAGGCGGAACAGGGTCAGCGGCGCTTCAAGGGATTCGAACCAGGGGTAATGGTCCTGATTGCGATTCCGAAGTTTTTCGAGGAGTCCATAAAATTCCGGCAGGGTTGCCGGTGGGGATGAGGCGATACCTGCAAGCTGATCCATACGCGTGCCGAGCATCCAGAACACGTCGAGGGTGATCGAAGTCGGACGCATATCGGCGGCGACCGAGGCAAGATGGGTTCCTTCCTCGATCAGCAACAGCGGAACGGAGGCCACGTCGACGGGGCCGGGTTCGGTCGAAATCGGAAACAGATGCAGCGAGACATCGTGCGCCAGCATCGTTCCAATGCGTTTTCTCAGTGAGTCGAGAACCCAGGACGGGAAGTTCAGGCGGGAGGGCATCAGAATCTCGAGCGTGTCGCACACTCCCGATGCGGTGGGGGCAAGCAGCAGGACGGTGAGAAGAAGCAAGCCTCGGATACCGGGAAATGAAGTCATGATGCGGTGTCCCCGTCGCCTGCATACAGATAGCCCAGGAACGGCCTGCCGGATCGTGCAAGCATTTCCGCGGCGTTCTCGGCCTGCTCGGGGGTTTCCCGGCGGGATACCAGGACGTACCCGTCGAACGCCGACGTGAGG
>JAKJFL010000044.1:0-12001 GCA_022704935.1 Candidatus Rifleibacteriota bacterium | reverse complement strand
GCTCTTGCCCACCCCGCCCTTCCCGGAAAGCACGAAGAACACGTGTTTGATCCGGCACAGGTTCCCTTGGAGCCGCTGCCGCCTGAGGAAATCCTCGGCCGACTCTTCCGGTTTCTTCGTTTTCGAGGAACACGTGGTATCGGAACAACTGCTGCAATTCGACGATGTCATTTCTGTGTCTCCTGTGTTGTCTGCATTGAATTCACGCCTTTTGTCCGGTCGAGGTCCTTCTGCAACCGGACACGGAAATCGCCCGTCGGCAGTTCCAGCGACCGATCCGCCAGCACGCAGGCCTCGGTGCCGCGGAATCGCGGAACGATGGCTCCCTCTTCGATCGACTGCCAGTAGTCTTCCTCCTGCGTGCAGACGATGCCTGCGAGGGCGTTCACACCCATCTCGAGCAGCAACGGGTGCAGGGGAACCGTCGGCCCGAGCATGAGCTTCCAGGCCTGCGAACAGTTCTGAAGGATACCCGGCAACGTATCGTTCAGCAAGGTCACCCCCGTGATGATGACGGCATCACACCGTTTGAGCCATGCCGGCCCTGCCTCTTCCGACAGGTCATCCTCGACCGGCTTTTTCTCGATAACCCGGAAAGCCCCTGCCCATTTCCGCACCTCGTCGGCAAACGGGAAATGCCCGATCATGCCAACCGTCGCCCCCGCAAACTTCTGCCTCATCCATGCGAGGATATCACCCCGCGTCCATTCCGGCCGGGCCACGTTGATGAGAGAGTTGAGAGCCGCCATCCCGACGCTCGTTTCGAGGAACGAGCCGGATTCGAGAGACCGACTCAGCTCGCGTGCCGATGTTCCCCGCAGCCTGCCCGCGTTCCTGACCTCGGTGCACAGATGCGCTGCGCCGACCGGATCGCGCCAGGTATAGGCGCAGCCCACCGTCCTGCTCGCCACCGCGGTCATGTGAACGCCGACCATCACCCGCCGGACGGGCACATCCGGCACCGTCTCCGCAACGGCCCTCAACCGGCTTCTGAGATTGGCACCAGTCGGGATCGGCATTGATCATTCTCCTTCAGAGGATATTATATTTTTTACTATTATTTCAGGCATCAGTTCATGCTCACCGCTGCAGTTGGCTTGCCATCCGGCGTCATGAGGGAAGAAAAGCCGGCAGCGGCAAGCATGTTCCGGCAATCGGCCGTTGTGATCTCGTTGCTTTGGCGCCACAGGGCCGTCGTGAACCCTTCCTTCCTCGCCGTGGTCTCGTTTTCCAGAGAAGTTTCCTTCGGTTCGCCAGCTTCGGGGAAAAATGCATTCGCCCCGCTGAACAGCCCGACAAGATTCGAGACATTGACTGCAATGCTTCTCGTTTCCTTCCTGCCGATGGTCGCAAGAGCGATGACGGCGACGATTTGCGCCAAGCGCGGGAGTGAGATCTGTCCCTTTTCATACAGTGCCGAACCCGGTACCGGAAAACGCTGCATCGCGCCGTGCTGCCTGCAGGGACGGTCTATACCAAGCCAGATCTGGTCTGCCAGTTCATCGGGTGCATGCTCCGGCCCGATCGGCTCGCACAGGTTATACCAATCCATTCCGGCTTCGATGATCCGATTGATGGTCGCGATGCGATCTTCCGGTTTCATGCACGAATCTACGCCTTCCCGCAGGCGACAGACGTGGTATGCCCCCGAGACACCCACGGAACGCAGTTCCTTGAGTTGTTCCAGCGTCACATCTCCGACATTCGCCAGAATCTCGAGTTCTGCGGGGATCGAGCGCCGAAGCTGGGCGCACAGGTTCAGAAACCAGTCGAACCCGAATCGATGCATGGTCATCAGGAAGACTCCGCGGGCACCTCCTGCTGCAAATCGTTCGCATCGTGCGATGATCTCTTCGATAGCCAGCGTTGAAGACCGAACGCCCGTGTGGGATTTGGCGAAAAAGCAGAACGCACAGTCCCCTTCACATGGGGCCATATCGACGCCGATCTGTCCGAGCAGCAACGCGTTGTTCCCGAATCGCTGCCGGGATATGCCATCGGCGGCAGCACGCAGTCTGGCCGCTTCGAGAGAGTTTTCGGGAAACGAAAGCAGCCACGCAGCTTCTTTCTTCGTGACAGCCCTGCCTTCCGTCGCTTCGTTGAGAAGTCGATCCATCGCCAATTCGCGGCTCATTTTCCCACCTTTTCGATTTCTTCTTCCACCTCTTTGGCCCCTTCCGCATAAAATCGCTCTTCTTCGGGCGCCAGTTCTTTCAGTAAACGTAAAAATTCACCCGCGTGAACTTTTTCTTCATCAGCAATGTCTTTCAGCACTTCGATTGCCAGTTTGTTATCCGTTGATTCGGCCAGTTGCATATACAGCTGTATCGCCTCATATTCGGCGGCAATCATAAACCTGATCGCCCGAACCAGCTCTGCGTGACTCAATTTCCGTTCTTTCACCAATCCCGCGAATGGATGTCCGAAATCCGGCATACCCCATCTCCTTTATTGTCATTCAACATGTTGGCGCCAACCCGCCAACCAGTCAGCAAATCAGGCGAGGCGCAACCGCGCCCCGCCATTTTCAATCCTGGAGGTTCATTTGCACGCGCGCCCGCTTTCGTGCCGTGACAACAAGAGCAGATCAGCTGCCGTTCTTGCGCGAGGCAGGACCATGAGCATGGCCGTGCTGGTGGGTATGGCCATGGGCATGCCCGTGGCCGTGCGTGTCGGTGCAGACGTGATCGGGGCCATGGCTGCACGTATTGTCCCCGCCGGTGAGGGTTCCGGCGAGATACTGGCGCACGATGTCGGCCGGAGGCAGGCTGGGGGCGCCCATCACGACCTTCATGCCGCCCTCTTCGAGCAACTGGCGCGCACGCATGCCCATGCCGCCGACGATCGCGACGGTCGCCGCATTTGAAGCCAACCACTTCGGCAACACGCCGGGCTCGTGGGGCGGCGGCTTGAGGCGGGTTTCCTTCGATACCGCGCGGGTGGCATCGTCGACGTCGAAAAACGCGAACTCTTCACAATGACCGAAATGTTCGGACAACACGCCTTCGGCGACGGGAATGGCGATCTTCATGATATATCTCCTTCTCTTTATACGTTTGCCTTGAAGCGGGCCTGCTGTTCCTCGCCGGAACACTGCCGTTTCACTTCATCGAGAGCGGAAAAAAGGTCGTGATGCAGGTCGTCGTAGGCTTCGCAGCCGACTGAGAGCCTGACCAGACCATCGGTGATGCCGGCCGAAAGCCGGGTTTCACGCGGCACCGAGGCGTGCGTCATGCAGGCGGGGTGCTGGATGAGCGTTTCGATGCCGCCGAGCGAGACGGCCAGCGTCGAGAGCGAGACGCTGTTCATCAGGATGCGGCCCGCTTCGACGCCGCCGGCCAGCTCGAACGAGATCATCGAGCCCGGCCCCTTCATCTGCTTCGCCGCAAGATCATGCTGAGGATGCGACTTCAACCCGGGATACGCGACGGAAGCGATCAACGGGTGACGCGCCAGCTCTTCGGCCAGGCGCTGCGCGTTCTCCTGGGCGATCCGCATGCGCATCGGCAGGGTCTTCACACCGCGCAACACGAGCCAGGCCTGATGCGGGTCGATGGTGCCGCCCATCTGGACGAGGACGGTCTTCAGCCGCGCAAACAGATCCTTGTCACGGGTCACCAGGATGCCGGCCACGACGTCGCTGTGGCCGTTGATGAACTTCGTCATGCTGTGCAGCACGATGTCGGCGCCCAGATCGAGCGGCCGCTGGAGCATCGGGCTGCAGAACGTGTTGTCGACGACGACCACCGCGCCGGCGGCGTGGGCGATCTTCACGGCCTCGGCGATGTCGGTGATCGAAAGCGTCGGGTTGGCGGGCGTTTCCAGGTAGACGAGTTTCGTGTTCGGGCGCATCGCCGCCTTCAGCTGGTCGAGCTTCGACGTGTCGACATACGTGGTTTCGATGCCGAACCGGGTTAGCTCGCTCTCGGCGAGGGTCCGCGACGGGCCGTAGACCGAATCGGTCGAGACCATGTGGCAGCCGTTCCCCAGGAGCGCCAGGTAGGCGGTGCTGACGGCCGCCATGCCGGAAGCCGTGGCGAGGCCGATACCGCCGCCCTCGAGCTCGGCGATGCAGGCTTCGAGAGCCGCCGTCGTCGGGTTGCCGAGCCGGGTGTATTTGTATCCGTCGTTCTTGCCCGAAAACCGCGCGGCGCCGACCTCGGCGCTCTCGAACGCGAACGTGGAGGACTGGTAGATCGGCACGCTGACGCCGCCGAACAGATCGTCGGGGTGCTGCCCCGCATGGATACATGCCGTATCGAACATCTGTGGGTGGGACGATTTCATTTTTTCTCCTTGATATACATTACTTACTATCTTTAGTCGAAAGGCCGATTTCCATCGCCATTCGCGCCAGGGCCTCGCTCCAGGGCGAGGGTGGCAGGGATGGTACCGGCACGCCGCGCCGGATCGCCGTGGGAACGGCCGGGTCATAGGGCAGCCGTCCGACGACGGGCAGATCGCGTGCGCGCGCCCATTCCTCGATCTGCTGCGCCATTCCCGCGTGCAGGTCGTATTTGTTGACGGCCAGCCACACCGGCCGGCGGAAGTGCCGGCACAGGTCGAGCACCCGCTCGGCGTCGGATCTTCCCGACGGGGTCGGCTCGGTGACGATCAGCACCTTGTGGGCGCCGGTCAGGGTGGCGATGACGGGACAGCCCGAACCGGGCGGTCCGTCGGTCAGCAGAAGCGGCATGCCGTGCGCTTCGGCGTATTCACGAGCCTTCTTACGCAGCAGGGCCACGAGTTTACCCGAGTTCTCGCCGCCCGGTTCGAGCCGGGCGTGGAACAGACGGCCCCACGGAGTGTCGCTCTCGCGCCAGGTGCCGCCCACGGTCTTTTTCATGACGATGGCATCGGCCGGGCAGACGCGTTTGCACAGGCCGCACCCCTCGCACGCGTCGGCATCGATCGTCATGATGACACCCCGGTCGGGCCGCATGGCGGCCGGATGCACGGCGTCGAACCGGCACTCGTCGGCGCATCTGCCGCACGCGCGGCACAGCGAGGGCTTGATGACGGCTTTCCGCCGCCCCTCGAACCGCTGTTCGGTCGCCTGGCGTGCCTGGAGCACGAGCTCGAGATTGGCGCCGTCGACGTCGGTATCGGTGAGGACGGACGTGCCGCACCAGGCCGCGAGAGCCGCCGTGACGCTGGTTTTGCCGGTTCCGCCTTTCCCGCTGATGATCACCCATTCGGTCAGCATGGTCCCTCCAGGTGGCGACGCAGCTCGTCGTACTGTTTCGCCCATTCGGCGCCGGCCTCGATCATCGGCCGGCCCTCGGCGTATGCCTCGGCCACCGCGCGATCTTCGGGAAACCGCGCGATGACGGGAACGGCGCGGGCGCGGCAGAGGTCGTCGATCGCCGCGTCGTCACCGATCGAGCGATTGACGATCACCTCGACCGGCAGCTTCATGCGGCGCACGGCCGCCATCGCCAGCTCGAGGTCGTGCAGCCCGAACGGC
Organism: Candidatus Rifleibacteriota bacterium; assembly: GCA_022704935.1. Classification (GTDB taxonomy): domain Bacteria; phylum Muiribacteriota; class Ozemobacteria; order Ozemobacterales; family Ozemobacteraceae; genus MWAR01. The sequence continues at coordinate 6,534 of JAKJFL010000044.1, read as the reverse complement.
GTCGGCTCGGTCACCAGCACCAGCCGGTTCGCGCCGCGCACGGCCGCCATCATGGGGCACGACGTTCCGGGGGGGGAATCGACGATGGTCAGGTCGTAGCCGGGCGCCGACTCGCGCGCGCGCCGGTGCAGTTCGCGGATCAGGGTCGGGCTGAGCACCTGGCCGACGTGCAGCCGGCCCTGCCAGGCCTCGAAGCCATCGCCCCGCCAGTGCATGATGCGACCGATCTCCTGCGAGCCGTTCTCGATCGCCTGCGCCGGGCACACCACGCGGCAGCCCTCGCAGCCGTGGCACATGTCGGGGAACACCATCACGCGGTCGCCGAGCACGGCCAGCGCCTGGTAGATGCAGAACGAGGCGCACTCGCCGCACAAGGTGCAGCGCGCCGGGTCGATACGCGGAAGCATCGCCTCGACCGGAAACGTCTCGGGCTCGCCGAGACCGAGAAAATGATGGGCATTCGGCCCCTCGACGTCGGCATCGACGAGCTGGACGCGGCGGCCGGCCCGGAGAGCGGCCCTGGCGAGACTGACCGCCACGCTCGTCTTTCCCGTGCCGCCTTTTCCGCTCGCGACAGCGATCCAGGGGGCCGGACGGCCAAAGCCGCCGGCCTTCCCAGAAGTTGTATCGTTCGAGCTATTCATCAGGCATGTTTCGCGGCGCCGGGCTGGCCGATCACCGGAAGCTCGTTCCGGCGCCAGGCGGCGAACACGTCGCGGACCGTCCCGCCGGTCGCGGCATACACGGGAACCCCGGCTGCCTGGAACACCTGGAACGCCTTCGGGCCGCAATCACCCGAGATGACGGCCTTCGCGCCCGCCTTGAGAAGCGCCTGCGCCGTCTGGATGCCGGCTCCGTGCGTCGCCTGGGTGGCAGCGGTTTCGAGAATCGTGGTTTTTTCGGAATCACTCTCGATCAGGATGAACTTCTCGGCCCGGCCGAGGCGCGGGTCCATGGCGGCGTCCAACGTGTCTCCGCGGGCGGAAATAGCGATCAACATGGTTTTTCCCCTTCCGTTGTCTGACTGCACGCCTCAGGCGATTCCTCGCACGAGCCGTCGCAGGTATGGATGTACTGTTCGAGACCGCCGCTCTCGACGAGGCGGTCGAACGCCTCGTCCGAGTCGACGATCCCGGCGCGCTTGAACAGATGCCGCAGAACGGCGTTCTGGAGCGCGAGCTGGAGCCCCTTCACCGCGAGGACGGAACAGTGTTCCTTGCCCGGCGGCAAGCCGTCGAGCGCCTCGATGACAGCGGCATCCGTCAGCATGGCGGCTTCTTCGATCTCTTTGCCGCAGACCAGTTCGGCCGTGATGCTCGATGTCGCGATCGCCGCCGGGCACCCCTTGACGAGATACCCGATCGCGGCAATTTTCTGCTGGTCGTCGCTGAGACGAACCGTCACTTCGAGGAAATCGCCGCAGTCGGGATCGCCGAGCCGGCCGATGCCGTCATACGAATCGAGCCGGCCGACATAACGCGGGGCATGAAAGTGGTCGAGAACCTTCTGCGAGTATCTCAGCATGGATGATTCGATCGGATCACTTCGTTTCCGGATCCTTCCGGGGTTCCTCCACGGGGAGGTTTTCGTGCCGCAACGTGCTTCTCAACGCCTCGATCTGGCCTGACACCGTCTCGATATGACGCTGCAGGATATCGAGACGTGCCTCGATCGAAGCTTCCGGCGGCGCCTGGTCGGGAACTCCCATTTCTGCGGTCTGGACAGCCCTGTTCCGGAAGCCCAGTCCGCGGCCCTGGCCGCGTCCGCGGCCGAAGCCGAAGCCACCTCCGCATGGGCCCATTCCGCGACCGCGACCCTGGAAGCCGCAGCCTGCGTTTCCACCGCAAGTTCCCATTCCCCAACCGGTCATGGGTCCAGTTCCATTCGGTCCAGTTTCATCACCACGTGGCATATACAGCCTCCTTGAGATAATTTTCGAACGGGGGCGGGTTTGAATCCTGCCCCTACACGGATGCAGAATGCACCTTCCCGAGCACCGGGCCGCCGGGGGGGCGGAAGAACGTTCCGCGGGCCTCGGCCTTCACCTCGCCGTCCGCCGAGACGGTAGCGACGAGCCGGTAGACCTGGTTTCCGACCGAAGTTTCGAGCGATGCGCGCACCTGCGTCTCACGCCCGACCGACAAGGGCCGCCGGTATCTGACCTGCATTTCGGCCGTCAGGCCCATCACGCCACGGCCGAACAGGCAGTGGGTCATGGCCGCATCGAGCAGCGCCGCGATGGCACCCCCATGCACGATATCGTGATACCCTTCGGGGGAAAGCCCCCTAGGCAGGGTGCCGTATAGCACCCCTCCTTCATCGAACCGCCAGAGAGACGGGTCGAACCACGGCTCGGCAAACGGCTTCCCGAGCGAACCGCTCGCCTCCGCCGCGATGCAATGGGCGCGCGCCGCCTCGAACGTCTCGTTCGTCGTTTTTCCCGGCACGTTCATGGTTTGACCTTCACAAGGATCGAGATCGTCGCTCCGGCCGCGACCGGACCGCTCTCGATCACCCGGCAGAAGACGCCCAGCGTCGGCAGCAACCGGAAGCCGTGGAACGAGTAGTGGTGCGGCAGGATTTCCTTCCCGATCTGCGCGACCTCGAGCACCGCCGTATCGCCGATGCGTAGGCTGTCGCCTGGCTTCAGCCGGCTCAGGTCGACGTCGCGGGTCAGGATGTTCTCGGCAAAGTCGCCGGGGCCGGCCCGAAGGCCGTGAACGGCGTTGAACGCCTCGACATGCTCGACCTGGAGCAGGCTCACCTGCCGCCCCGTGCCAGCATGACCGTCGTTCTCGATGCCGAGCCCTACGACAAAGCGGGCTTCCGGAACAGGCGTCTTTGCTGTGCCCACGCCTTCGGAACAGGAGACGGCAGCGATCAGGCCTTTGTCAGCACAGTGTCCGGGGGAAAATGGAATGACATGTTCAGCATTCTTCGTCATGGTCGTTACGTTCAACAATTCTGTTGATCAACATAAAGATATGAGCATAGGCTCATAATGTCAAGTACGAATCTCGGATGTGCATTTCATCGACCTCGAGAACGACGCGGGGCGACCTGACAGGCCACCCCGGGGCACCACCAACGGAATGCGGCACATCGATGGCCGCTTTACTTTCAGGCAATCAATCGAAACTCTGTTCCACGATGAAGGAAAACGTTCGGCCGGGCATCGGGTAACCGGCCTGTTCGGCATACACGCGGCCACCGAGATTGTCGATTCTGACAGCAAGGCGCGTGGTTTTCGTCCATCGGAGGCCGATTTCAAGATCCTGCACGGCGAAGGGACTCAACGTCACGATATTCTGCCGCAGCGGCGTTGGACTGACGGCGGCGCGCTGGGATGTTATATACCGAAGAGAATAGACGACATCCCACCATCGGCCGTGATGCGACGTTTTCAGGGTCCAGATGTGGCGGGGACGGTAATCGAGTTCGTTTGCGAGACCGTTTCGCTTGTCGGCCGCATCGACCCCCCGGCGTTCGGTTTCCTGCCAGGTATGGCCAATCTGCAGGTCGGTCGTCCGCGTGAGTTCTCTGCGCCAGTTCCACTCGATGCCCCTGATCCGCACATGGTCGACGTTGTAGCAGGAAAAGGGGAACACATGGACGAAGTGAATATAGTTATCCAGATTATGTACGAACGCGCCCGCCGTCAGGCTTGTCTTGTCATCCACCGTCCACTCGGAATCCCACGAAACGCCGATGCCGCTCTCGGGTTCGAGATCACGCCCCGATCCGATCCGGGCCGGGTTCGCGTAGTTCGCGCTCCACCAGTAGTATTCGGCCATCGACGGCGCCCGCCACAGCCTGCGGACCGAAACGGACTGCCGGTTGTCTCGTGACGGGTTCCATGCCCAGGCCATGCCCGGGATGGTCGAACGCCGTTCCGACGGCCGCATGGCCGCAGCGCGCGCATCGTCCCGGTCGGCCGAGTAGGACTGCCGGCGCAGGTCCAATGACAATTCGCCGTTTCCCATCCGGCGGCACCATTCGCCGAAGAATCCGTCCATGTCGATTTTCTGCGAGGCGAACAACGGCGTCGCCGCGGCAGGGGCGACCTTGTATGTCCCGTCACCGTACCGGAAACTGCGCCGGTCCATCCCGAGTTTCCACCGGCCCTGCTCCCACGTTCCCTCACGATTCAGAAACCAGTAGCCGGAATCGTCGCTGTCGATCGAACGGTCGTAGATCGTCACCCCGGCGGCATTCCGCGCCAGGTCGCTCCGGGTTTCCTCGGTGCGGCTGTGGCCGAGACTCCAGCGGCCGTCGGCCACATGGCGCCGCCACGTCACATCGAAGAACGACAGGTCACGCAGCAACCGCGTACCGTCGCTGGCCACCGTATCGCCGGGCATGATCCGTTCCCCATCCGAGTCTGGCTTCGACGGATCATATCCGGGCAGACCGGGCCGGTTGGCCACGGCATAACCGCGCATTTCCTCGAGCCGCGTCAGGCCGAGCTCCACCTCGTCGCGCCCGGCTGGATCGACCCAGAAGACACGCCCGGCAATCCTTTTCAGATCACGATTCTGGTTGCGCAAATAGCCGTCACTCCGGGAATCGGCCAGATCGACACGCCAGGCCAGACTTCCATTCCGGTCGCCCCACGCACATTCGCGCCGCTGCAACCCGAACGGCCCGGCTTCCCAGCGCACATTTTCTTCACGCTTCGCCGGGCAGGCGGTATCCAGCCGCACCACACCGCCGACAGCCCCGTGCGGAGCATTTCCGCGAGGAGTGCGCTCGAAGAGAAGCGAGCTGCTCATTCCCGGGGCGAGGAGATCCCAGTCGATGCGGGAACCGCCCATCACTCCAGACATGCCGGCCGGGTGCTCGTTGAGGGCAAGCACGAATCTTCTGGCATCGAAACCCCGAACGACGACGGCTTCATCCTGGATCTCGGCGAATCCCCCTCCACGCCGGACCAGATGGATGCCGGGAAGTTCATTCACCAAGTCATGGAGGGAAGTCTTTGGGGTTTCGCCTGCCGGACGGACGGGCAGCCATGAAAACCCCGTCCCGGCCGCAAGACGTGTTGCCTCGACCACGATTCCGTCGACCTTCAGAAGCGGCTGGTCCCCGGCAGCGATCGAACGGCAGCATCCCCAGCTCCAAAGCGCCGCAACACACCACAGCACGCGGAGACAGCGGCCAAAACCGCGCCGCACGGATGTTCCATTCGTTCGATGATGGGAAACCGCCAAGATCATCATATACCTCCAGTATTCTCCATCCCAGGATATAGGCAATTTTGCCTTAGTTTCAGGATGTTGCGAGATAGTATCATATCCTCCCATAATTAAATATGCAGCAATGCGTCTATTTATCGACTTTTATGATATGATCCCCAATATCATTTTGCCCTATCTCAGCCCTCTTTGCCGGAGAAATCTGCATGCAAACCATTTCCTTCAGAAAACTGCCGCCCGGCCCCATTCATCGAGCCAGCCTTCTCCTCCTCATGATGCTTGCCGCCTCGTCACCGCTCTGGGCCACGTCGGCAGTCGTCACGACGACGATGCTCGGCGCGGCCGTGCGTATCCTGGCAGGCCACGCGGTCGATGTGCACGTGCTGGTTCCGCCGGGAGCATGTCCGGGACATGCCGACACCACGCCTGGAGAGTTGCTCGAACTCCAGGCAGCCGACCTAGTGTTGCATCACGAGTTCCAACGGGCACTCGCCGAGAAGTGGAAACGTGTCGGCCTAGCCGACACGGCCGTCGTCTGCTGTTCCGCCTCGGGAGCCCTCACGATACCGGATCGGTTCGCCCGGCTCGTGGAGGAACTCGCCCCGGTCGCAACCGCCCGCCTGGGCCTCCCGGAAGCCGAAACACGCCGGCGGCTTCTCTCGTTCCGCGAGCGGCTGGAATCCGAAACGGCTCTCCTGCGGGCCGAAGCGGCTGCGGCATCGGGAACATGCGTGCTCGCCGCCGAGATGCAGCGCGAGTTCTGCGCCTGGGCAGGTCTCGATCCCGTCGCGACCTGGAAGCCTCTCGAAGGACTGACCCCCGCCGACCTCTCGGCGATTCAAGAACGCTGCCGGGAACACGCCGTTTCCGTCTGCGTCGGCAATCTGCAGTGGGGCACCCGCTCACTGGAAGACCTGAGCCGCGCCCTCGCGTTGAAGCCGGTCATGCTGAGCAATTTTCCGCGCACGGCCGACGAGGAGGGATATTTCGAACTGCTTCGCCAGAATTTCGAAGGCGTGAAAAAAGCCGGCGCCATCGCACGCTCTTCGGCATCACCCCCTGCGACCGGCACCCTCTCCCCGCAGGAGGGCAGCCGCTGATGTTCCGCCTCGACGGGATCTCGCTGGTCCGCAGCGGCAGGACGATCTTCGGCGGCATTTCCACGGAGATTCCGGAGGGCGCGTTCATTGGCCTGCTCGGCCCGAACGGCGCCGGGAAAACCACCACAATCTCGATGCTGACCGGCGTGCTCGACCCCACGGACGGCACAGCCCGCGTCGGTGGTTACGACATCAAAACCGATCTGGATGCCGTGAAGAAGATCAATGGGCTGGTGCCC
>JAKJFL010000605.1:0-2567 GCA_022704935.1 Candidatus Rifleibacteriota bacterium | reverse complement strand
ACCGCAGATGCCGCAGGTATAACCGCGTTCAATCTGGCGCTCATCATCCTGGCCCCGGCACCCGCCGCGGGCCGGTTTTCTTATTTTCGTATTTATATATCTTTATATTTATGCACTTCAAAATATCTCCTTCGCGCTTTCGTTCGTGCCGAACCTGTCGAAATACAGGATGCTCTCGCCCCCTCGGCAAGCTTCAGGACGAACGGGGGGCCACTCTGCGCCTCCATGCCTCTGAGGGGAAGGGGGACTTTATGATCTGTGATTCAGCATTCGTGAAAACTGATGCACGCTCACTGGGGTTGCCCCCGGCGGGTTTGTGAGGTAGAATGGCCGAAAATGAGCGTCCCGCGCGGACGCCACGAGGAAAGGAGCATGAAGACGATGTCAGCGTCAGAATGCGTTACGTATCTCGGCCTGAACGGCCTCAAACATGTGTACCGGAACCTCCCCCCGGCGGCCCTGATCGAAGAAGCCCTCAGCCGCGGTGAAGGCGAGCTAGCCTCGAACGGGGCTCTCGTCGTCCGCACCGGGAACCCCTCCGGTCGGTCTCCCAACAATCGGTTCGTCGTGGAGACGCCCGAACACAAGGATGTCTGGTGGGGTCCCGTCAACAAGCAACTGTCTCCGGACAACTGGAACCGCCTCATCACTCTCGCGCGCGGCTACCTTCAGAACCGCGATGCGTTCGTGTTCGACGGCTTCGCCGGCGCCGACCCGCGCTACCGCCTCCAGGTCCGCGTCGTCACCGAGCGTGCCTGGCATAACCTCTTTGCCCGCACCCTGTTCATCCGTCCCAAGGCACAGGACAAGATCAACGACGTGCCCGATTTCACCGTCCTGAACATCTGCGGTATGCACGCCCCGGACTTCAAGGCGATGGGCCTGAACTCGGGCATCTTCATCGTTCTCAACTTCGCCGAGCGCATCATTCTGATCGGCGGCACCAACTATGCCGGCGAGATCAAGAAAAGTATATTCTCCGTTATGAATTATCTCCTGCCGAAACGCGGCGTCTTCCCGATGCATTGCTCGGCCAACGTCGGCGCCAAGGGCGACACCGCCCTCTTCTTCGGCCTCTCGGGAACCGGCAAGACAACCCTTTCCGCCGACCCCACCCGTCAGCTCATCGGTGACGACGAGCACGGCTGGAGCGACAACGGCATCTTCAACTTCGAGGGCGGTTGCTACGCCAAGTGCATCAAGCTTTCGAAAGAGAACGAGCCCCAGATCTACGACGCCATCCGGTTCGGCTCGGTGCTCGAGAACGTCGTCATCGACGAGCAGCGTCGCCCCGACTACGACAACGGCTCCCTGACGGAAAACACCCGAGCGACCTACCCCGTCACCCACATCGACAACTGCGTCCTCGAAGGCGTTGGCGGCCATCCCCGCAACGTGTTCTTCCTCGCGGCCGACGCATTCGGCGTCCTCCCCCCGATCGCGCGGCTTTCGCCCGAACAGGCGATGTATCACTTCCTGTCCGGCTACACGTCGAAACTCGCCGGAACCGAAGCCGGCATCACCGAGCCCACGACCACCTTCTCGGCCTGTTTCGGAGCTCCATTCCTCGTCCATCATCCGTTCACCTACGCCCAGATGCTCGGTGAGGCGATGAAGAAGCACGGCACTCGCATCTGGCTCGTGAACACCGGCTGGTCTGGCGGCGCCTACGGCGTCGGGAAGCGCATGAAGATCGCCTACACACGCGCCCTGCTCACAGCCGCCCTCGACGGCTCGCTCGACAAGGTCGCGTTCGCACCCGATCCGGTCTTCGGTATCCAGGTCCCACAGGAATGTCCCGGCGTTCCGACCGATATCCTCATGCCGAAAAACGCCTGGACCGACAAAACCGCCTACGACCGCACCGCCGATGATCTCGCGCACCGGTTTGCCGAGAACTTCCGCTCCTTCGAAGATCGCGCTTCTCCCGAAGTTGTCAAGGCCGGCCCGGTCATCAAGACAGCCGCGGCGGCGAACAGGTGAAGTGAATTCATTGAATTCCAAAACCCCCCGGACATTCGTCCGGGGGGTTTTCTATTCGGTTCGCTTTTGCGCCGGGTCGGTCAGGCCGGGACCGCTTCGGCTCCGGCGGTTCTGACGGCCGGCGGCTGGGCAACTTCGGCCTCCATCGGCTGGTCGGCCATTTTTTTCTGCTCATCGATATGCATACCGATCTGTCGTTCGACATATGTCTTGTCGATGACCAGATTTGACCTGCCGTTCTCGCGGAGGGCGAACATGTCGTTCCGGAGCACCTTCTCGAAGACAGCCCTCAGGCCGCGGGCGCCGGTTTTGCGGGCCAGCGCCTCGTCGACGATACGCTCGAGGCCGTCGTCGGTGAATTCGAGTTTGCAACCGTCCATTTCGCACAGTTTGGTGAACTGCCGCACGATGGCATTCTTCGGTTCGCGGAGAATGCGCATGAAATCAGGTCTGCCCAGGCCGTCGAGCGCCACCCGGACGGGCAGACGGCCGATGAACTCTGGAATGAACCCGAACTGGAGAAGGTCTTCCGTGTCGACCGCGTGGAACAGCTTGTGGTCGGCGAGATCTTTCGGACGCGGGTC
>JAKJFL010000604.1:0-2570 GCA_022704935.1 Candidatus Rifleibacteriota bacterium | reverse complement strand
CCCTGGTTGTCCTTCCCCGCATTCTCGACCGCGCGACGAACACGTGGCTTCCCGTGCGCGATTACGGCTGGACGAAGCGGCGATGGCTCGAACAGTGCGCCGGCTGCCATACGACGGGTTTTTCCTCCGACGGAAACACCTTCGTCGAGCCCGGCGTCGGCTGTGAGGCATGCCACGGCCCTGCCCGCGACCACGCCCGCAGCGGAGCTCCCGAACTAGTGGCGAATCCCGCGAAGATGCCGGCCGATCGCGCGGAGATGCTGTGCATGTCCTGCCACACCTCTGGTGTCGACGAAAGCGGAAAATACCATTTCCCGGTCGGCTATCGCCCTGGTGACGAACTCGCCAGCCACTTCTTCGGCCTCACGCCGAAACCGGGACAGGACTCCACGACCTTCGCCGGCGACGAGTCGATGGAGGACCGGCGCCGCCAATGGCAGTTCCTCCGCGACAGGCTGTTCCTCGCGAAGGGCCTTACCTGCGACTACTGTCAGAACTTCCGTGATTTCAAAACCGCGTCTGGAGGCGAATACCTCACCCACGACGAATACTGCATGACCTGCCACTTCGATCGCGCCGATCACCCCGCCGAAAGCCCCGGCCGAAACTGCACCTCCTGCCACGCCCCCCGGAAAACCGCCTCGGGCACCTACGACATTCACGACCACAAATTCCGCTTCTGATCCGGTTGAAGCCAAATATAGCCGCTTCACCACAGAGGCACTGGGACACAGAGTTCATGTCATGTTTCTGTGCCTGGTATGGTCCCTTCTATCTTTTTCATCTCGCTTCTTCACTCTGCGCCTCGGTGTCTCGGGGGTAAAACGGTCTTGATATCTCAGTGAAAAATCCGTTGTGCGTCAACGGAAACGCAAAACTCTCTTCTCGGTTGCGGCTTGTACGTGTCGGGAAATGTGTGTTAGCATCTCGATGTCATGAATATCGCGCTTGGTATTGCCGCCGGATCTCTGCAGCTGGCGGCATTCTTCAGGATTCTCGAGCGGGCCGCCGGCCGAACTCCCGCCTGGCACGGAACCATCGCTCTCTGGCTGGGGCTCGTCGCTGCCCTCGTGGCAATGCTGATGACGAGCGGGCAAAAGGCTGCCGCTTCCGCCGGATTTTCCCTGCCTTTGGCCGTTCAAATTGCCGGGTTCATGCTTGCCGGCATCTGTGGATGGCTTGAATGGCGATCGGGCGAGACCTTCTTCAGCCTGTTCGTTCTTCCCGTGGCGGCCGCCCTGCTCGGCCTCGCCGCTCTCGTCGAGAAACTCCTGCTCGGTTCTCATTTCAGCGGTCCATGGTTCTTTCTTCACGTCGGCTTCTCGATCGCGGGAGAATGCCTCTTTTTCATGGCGGCTCTCGCCGGAGCGACGTATCTGTTCGCCCTCAAACGCCTCAAAGAAAAGAACCGCGTCAGAGCCGTGTCCTTTTTTCCTCCGTTGTTGCGACTCGAGAAGCTCATGATACGCTTCCTGAACGGCGGTAGCTCCTTGTTCGCCATCGGCCTCACAGCAGGCTTCGTTTGGTCGTGGCTCCAGTTTGCCGTATTCGATCCGCTCGAGCCGAAGAAAGGACTTTCGACGCTCGTTCTTCTCGGTTTCGGAGGAGTGTCTGTCGCGACCCGCGCTGGGCGCCTTTCCGGGCCGCGTGTCGCATGGGGCGTCATCGGCGGATTTCTGCTCTCGATGTTCGTGGTGCTCGGCATCGACAGCAGCATGCACTGGTACCCGAAATGACGGATGACTGAGACGATGCATACATACATGCCAGTATTTATTCGAGTGCGGGAATTGCCCGCCCTGATCGTCGGCGGTGGTGAAGTCGCTCTCCGAAAGGCGGAGATGCTCGCGGGCGCCGGCGCCGAAATTCATATAATAGCTCCGGAAATACATGCGGCTCTCGCAGCTCTCCCTGGGGTGCATTGCGAAGCCAGACTCGTGGCCGATGAGGACATCACCAATGCATATCGCCTCGTGATTCTCGCAACCGACCAGCCGGCCGTGCAGGAGCGCATGTCGCGGATATGCCGGCGGCTCGGCATCCTGTGCAACCGGTGCGATCTTCCCGAAGACGGTGACTTCGTGACAGGCAGTGTCGTGAAGAGGGGGCCGATTCTTGCCGCCGTGACGGCGTCGGGAGTGCCGGCGATGGCCCGCCTGGTGCGCGAACGGTTCGAAAAGACCATCGAACCGGCCCTGGTCGAGCTTGCAGGGCTTCTCGAGGAAGTCAGGCCGCGGCTGAAGGAACGGCGATGTTCCCCGGACCGTCGTGCGGACTTCTTCCGGCGATGGGCGTGCGAGGAGGCTGTCGATGAGATCCGCAGACGTGGCGTCGATTCCGTGCGGGAGGAGATGATGCGATGCCTCTCGTGATGATCGGGTTGAACCATCGGTCCGCTCCAGTCGAAATACGCGAACAGCTCGCCAGGCTCTGCGGCGTGTCCGTGCCGGGAGCCGACGGCGCAAGCCTCGAAGCCGTCCCGGTCTTCACCTGCAACCGCGTCGAACTCTATTATGACGGTCGTCACGAAGAGGCCGAAGATTCGTTCCAGCGCATGCTGACAGACGCCG
>JAKJFL010000603.1:0-2572 GCA_022704935.1 Candidatus Rifleibacteriota bacterium | reverse complement strand
CGGGAAAAGTTCGGAACCCGAACCGGTCGGAATGAGTCCTGTGAGAGACCCGGGAGAAGAATCGGTTTGATCTTGCCGGAGGTATTGAATCTGCCGATGAATGTGTAGTACTCTGCCGTTTTCACGAATTGTGGGAGCATGTATGATCAGACCGCACGAGCAAGAGCCTCTCGAAACGCAAAACATCGACGACGTCGAGAACGACGACGAAGAAGAGTCGCTGTCCGTAACCCAGTGGATCATCGGATGGCTCTGGTTTCTCTTCAAGCTCGGGTTCGCCCTGACCGTCATCGCGATCATCGTAGTGACGGGCGCCGTCATAGGCATCGTCAAAGGGTTTTCCGAGCAGATCCCCATCGTCTCGGACCGCTCCTACCGGCCGAACCTGACGACCCAGCTGTTCGACTGCAGGGGCCGCCCCCTGGCGTCGCTCCATGCCGAGGAGAACCGCACCCGCATTCTCGCGGCGAACGAGATCCCCGACAAGATACGCCACGCCGTCATCTCGATCGAAGACGAGCGCTTCTATCAGCATTACGGCATCGACGTCGTCGGCATCATGCGGGCGATGGCGAAAAACATTCAGGCGGGAAAAGTCGTGCAGGGCGCTTCCACGCTCACTCAGCAGCTGGTGAAGAACGCGTTCCTCACGAGCGAGAAAACGCTGAAACGAAAGCTCATCGAAGCGATGATGGCGTTCCAGCTCGAACGAAAATATTCCAAGGAAGAGATTCTGACCCTGTATCTCAATGAGATCTACTTTGGGCACGGCGCCTACGGTCTCGATGCCGCCGCCCGCATCTACTTCAACAAGGACCCGAAGGACCTGACCCTGCTCGAATGCGCCGCGCTCGCCGGCATTCCGAAAAGCCCGGTCGCGTTTTCCCCGTTCAAATACCCCGAGAACAACCGCCAGCGGCGCGAGCTAGTCCTCGCGAAGATGGTCGAGCTCGGTTTCATCTCGCCGGGTGAATACGAAGAGGCGAAGAAGCAGCAGCTCGTTCTCGCCAGGGAAAAGACCGAAACGATGCTTGCACCGTATTTCGTGACCTACGTGCGCGACAAGCTCCTGGAAAAATACGGGGCGAACCTGGTCTATAACGGTGGTCTAAAGGTCTATACCACTGTCGATATCGATTATCAGCGGTATGCCGAAGAGGCCATGGACAATGCCGAGATCATGAAAACCCGGCCGATCGAGAAAGATCCGGGCATGAACGGGTCTCTGGTCTGCCTCGACGTCAAAACCGGCCACATCAAGGCCATGTACGGCGGCCGCAGCTTCGAACGATCGCAGTTCAACCGCGTGTCCCAGGCCCTGCGCCAGCCCGGTTCGTCGTTCAAGCCCTTCGTCTACGGGTGCGCCCTCGAAAACGGGGCCCTTCCCGGCGACACCATCATCGACGAGCCGATCAGCTACACCAACCCCTGGACGCATAAGGTCTGGGCCCCAAAAAACTATGACCTCAAGTTCCACGGCGCGGTCACACTGATCAAGGCGATCATGAACAGCTTCAACGTTCCGGCTGTCCGTGTGCTCGACAAGCTGACGGCGGCCAAGGTCATCCGGTTCGCCAGGAAGCTGGGCATCAGCTCGCCGATGGAACCGAATCTCTCGCTCGCTCTCGGATCGGGCCAGTTCACGCCTCTGGAAATGGCTTCCGCCTATGCCGTGTTCGCAAACATGGGAATCTACACGACCCCGGTCGCCATCACGAAGGTCGAGGATCGTGACGGGAACGTGCTGGAAGAGGCGCTTCCGCATGCTCGCGAGGTGATGAAAGCCGTTCATGCCGCCATGCTGGTCGACATGCTGCGCGCGGCTGTCGAGAGAGGCACCGGAAAGAGGGCCATGGTGGCCGGACACGCTGTCGCCGGCAAGACCGGAACGACGAACGACTACGTCGATGCCTGGTTCAACGGCTTCACTCCGGAGCTCGTGACGATCGTTCAGTTTGGATACGACATGCCCAAAACACTTGGACATGCGAAAGCCGGCGGCACGGTCGCGGCTCCGATCTGGCGCGTTTTCATGGAGAAAGTCCTGAAGGATTACCCGAAAAGCGATTTTCCCGTTCCCGATGGCGGCGTTCGCCTCAAAATCTGTGTGACGAGCGGAAAGCCGGCTTCGGCCGGTTGTCCGAAGGAAGTTGTTGTCGGACAGGTGTATCCCATCGAGGCAGTGCCGAAAAACGAGTGTCACATCCACTCCGGCGGCCGAACGTTCGCGATCGATGAAGAGGAGGGCGTGGAGTTCGCTTCGGGCCTCACCGCCGATACGGTCACGCAGAACTTCGCTCCCGATCCGGACTTCTTCCAGGCGGACTACCGGAAGCCCGACGCGGCTGTCGAAACCGGCAGGTCGTTCTCTCCGGCGGCTGGCATCATTCCCGCGGATGAGGAAGAAGAGGAGGATGGCGAGGACGATCTTGCCAACGCCGAAGCCGTTGGTGACGAGGAAGAAGTGCTTCACGAACCCAGGGAACCGGGTGTTGTCATACAGCCCGAAACGCAGGCTCAATAGCGATAGATATAATTTGTTGAGTCCTGCGGAACAAAATCCGCTGTCATG
>JAKJFL010000602.1:0-2576 GCA_022704935.1 Candidatus Rifleibacteriota bacterium | reverse complement strand
CGAAAGTCGATGCAATGGGTGATAGAGTGATCGATATAAATCCTGTCTGCGTCGTCGAACGACACCAGGTCTTTTTCGACCGGGAACAGATCGCCGGCCTTCTGCAGCGCCCGTATTCGCTCGTCATCGACGCGATCGACTCGTTCAATCCGAAGATCACCCTCATGGTCGAGACGGTGAAGGCCGGGCTACCGCTTCTTTCCGCCATGGGCGCAGCCGCGAAGATCGACCCCGCGCTCGTGAAAGCCTGTGACATCAGCGAGACCACGATCTGTCCCTTCGCGCGCCGCATCAGGAAACGGCTGCGGAGTTTCGGCATCGAACGGGGCATCACCGTGGTCTCCTCTGTCGAGCCGCCGATCATGCCTTACCACCCCGACGAGATTCCCGGCGAGCGGCACGAGGTGACGCTGACGCGGGGGCGGCCCCGGATGATCCAGGGCTCGATCGGATACATGACCGCCATCTTCGGCATGATGCTCGCCGGCATCGCCGTTCAGCGGCTGACTGGGCTATCGACGGCGTCCCAGACACCGCGCGGCTTCACCGCAAAGGCAGCGGCCTCGCTCCGGGCCGTCGAAGATGACGAAGACGACGGCAGATAGCGACACCCGCCATTCCGGTCATTCAGGAAAATGGCTGAGACGCCAGTTCGATGACGGTTTCCAGGGGAATGATTTCGCCACGGCTCTTTGAATCAATATTCAAAGATATGAAACGATCTTCCCAAGGCGGCTTCGCGCCGGGGAAGGCATGCTTCAACAAGGGAAGCGCCATCTTGCGCCGGCTTCCCAGCATGACCGAGAGAAGCTTCAGGGCGCGCTCCCGACGTTCCGACTCGCCCGTGTCGAGAGGCAGGGGCCGCAGTTCGAGGATCGTGCTGTAGACCTTGGGAGAGGGCCGGAACGAGGCGGGGGAATACCGCGTTCCGAGAACCGGCTCGGCGAACAGCCGCACCTGGGCCGAGAGGAATCCGTAGGCGTCGGCGCCCGGCTTCGCCGCGGCTTTGCGTGCGACCTCGTCCTGGAGAAGGAAAACGAGCCGGGTGGGTTGGGGCTTCAGCATCAGAAGACGCCGGAGAATCGCCGTGCCGCAGTAATACGGCAGGTTGCCCGTGACGAGCAGCCGTCTTCCGGCCGGCACCAGCGGGGCGAGGTCCATCTCCATGACGTCGCCCCAGCGGACGACGAGGCGGTCTCCGAACCTGGTGAGCTCCTCCCGCATACGCTCGTCGATCTCGAACGCCTCGACCGACGCGCCGGTCGAGATCAGCTTCTCCGTTAGCGCACCGGTCCCGGGGCCGATCTCCCAGATCACGTCGCCGGGGCCGGCGGCGAGCCTGCGGACGATCTCGGCGGGCAGCCTCGCGTCGGTGCAGAAGTTCTGTCCCAGCGATTTTTTCGCCGGCAGTTTGCCGTCACTGGTCATCCTGCCACCAGTCGTCCGTCGGGATTTTTGCGACATCCCTGATCGTTTCGAGAAACTCGTCCCGCTTCGCCCGCGGCATGGTCGGTTGCGTCAGCGTCTTCAGGACGCGGACTTCGAGCTCCCGGCGGGGAAGGTCGAGCCTGACGACGTCGCCCGTCGCGATCTCGCGGGTGGGCTTGGCCGGGGTGCCGTTGACCGAGATCAGGCCACGTTTACAGGCTTCATTCGCGAGAACGCGGCGTTTGATCAGACCGGTCGCCTGAAGAAATTTGTCGAGTCTCATGTGCGTTCGTCCTCGGATAAAACAACGGGGACGGGCCGGTTGGCCCGCCCCCGTCGATCGATCATCATTACAGCAGTTTGAGCAGTTCCTGGTTGCGGATGACGTGTGCCTGGTTGCGCATGCCGGTCAGGAAGCCGGAATAATATTCCTGCATATATTCTTGCTTCAGCTGGGCCCGGATCTTTTCGCGAACGGTGTTGTCGAGTTTCGCCTTCTCGCCGCGGTCGCCCTCGCCCTCGTAGAGGATGACGGACCAGCCGTAACTGGTCTGCAGCGGCGCGGTGAACTGGCCGACATTCAGCTTCCAGACGGCTTCCTCGACGTTCGCGGGAAGCTGGCGGCGGCGGATCTTGCCGATGCTGCCGCCTTCCATGCCGCTGCCGTCGATCGAGTAGCGCTTCGCGAGCAGCGAGAAGATCTCGCCGTTCTGCAGCCGCTTGTACACGTCGTTGGCCGTTTCCTCGTCGGAGACGAGAATCTGGCGCAGCTTGCGTGACTCGGGAGTGTCGAACTTTTCCTGGTTCTTCGCGAAGAAGTCCTGGATCGCGACCTCGGTGGGCTCGAAGGTCATGATGTTGCGCAGTTCGTCCTTCAGGCTTTCGAAGGGCTTGAACTGGTCGACCTTGTAGGAGTCGATGCGGATGAAGTGGAAGCCGAGTTCGGTCTCGATCGGGCCGAGCATCCGGTTTTCCGCGCCGTTCTTCGGAAGGGCGGCGAATTCTTTGTGGAGAGCCGGGAGGTAGGTGTGACCGTCGACGGTGACCTGGCCGACGGCCTGCGTCAGCGCGAAGTTCGAGAAGCCGGGGTTGGCGGAGAAGGGCAGGGGGCCGAGCTTGACCGAACCCGCTTCGTGAGCCTGGGAAGC
>JAKJFL010000601.1:0-2577 GCA_022704935.1 Candidatus Rifleibacteriota bacterium | reverse complement strand
TGGAACGCGCTCACTCTGCCGATCTTCTGCGCCAACAACTATCTCAACGAGCTCGACAAGATGCCGTTCAGTCCCTGGTTTCAGAAGCTCGAGGCGTATTTTTTCGTGAAGCAGAAAGACATGCCGTGGAAAGACGTCATGAAGGAGTTTGGGGAGTTCCTGGCGGCCCAGGAACAGGGGATTTTCACCTGATCCCGCTCATTCTCCGAGCAGTTTCTGGATCGTGGCGAGAACCCGTTCGGGCTGGAGCGGCTTGACCAGAAAATCCCTGGCCCCCGCCATGATGGCCGCTTTCACTTTTTCCATCTGACCCATGGCGGAACACATGATGACGATCGCCTTCGGGTCGATCTTCATGATCTCTCTGACGGCGGTGATGCCATCCATTTCGGGCATCGTGAGATCCATGGTGACGAGGTCCGGTTTCTGGGCGATATAATTCTCGACGGCTTCCGTGCCGGTAGATGCTTCGGCGCACACCTCAAACCCATTCTTCTCCAGGAGGCGCCTGAGCATCAGCCGCATCACGGCCGTGTCATCGACAATCATGATCCGCTTGGACATGAACAACCTCGTTCCTAAGGTGTCTCTTTAAGGGTACTCCAGACCGGGCTCGAAGTCAAAACCCGGTCTATCAAGTCATCGGCGTGAAGGCCGTTTCCCCTTAGCCAAACCGTCAGAGGCATGGGAGGTCCGGACTTGCGTCCGGAACAAATTCAGAGTATCATAGTCCGCACCCCATCGCGTTTTCAGAGGAAACCGACCATTCGCATGAACGCAGAAAAACCCCGGTATCGGAGCGGCATCCGTCCCATCGGAAGCATGCTCACGGATACCCTTGCCGAACTACGGCGCCAAGCCTGGGAGGCCCGATACGGCCAGCAGGGCGGCCGGGGGTTTTCCATGCGCGTCGCGCGCGCCGCGGGGTCCGAAATGATGCAACTCGGCCGACTGCGCAAGGCATGGCCGTCGATCGTCGGTCCCGATGTGGCGCGCCACACCGCCCCCGATCGCCTGTTCCAGGGAAAGCTGTTCGTGGTCTGCGAAGACTCGCAATGGATGCAGACGTTCACGTTCGTCCGCATCCAGGTGGTCGAGAGGGTGAATCACCTCTGCCCGGGAACGGAAGTCAAATCCGCCGTCGCGCGTCTCGGCCGTCTGCCCGCCACGGCACCGATCGCTCGAGCCCCCCAATGGCCGGAGTGGCATGAAACGAGCGTTTCCGACGTTCCCGCAACGAAAGACCGCCGGCTTCACGACCTGATTCTTCGATGCAAGGCCAAACTCCAGGCCAGACGCAACGCCCTCGCCATGAGCGGGCTGATCCCCTGCCCGAAATGCGGCGCCGTCACGGTCAGGACCGGAACGTCAGCGTGCGCCGTTTGCCGGCACAACGCGAGGGTCGATATCCGGGCCAGGCTTCGCACGCTGCTTGACGAGACCCCCTGGCTGACCCTCGACGAGGTCAGGGAACACCTCCCGAGCGTGACGCCCGAAGAGCTGCTTGCCGCCAAAATCGATCTCTTCAGCGAAGTCCGTGCGACCGTCGAAGCCCTTGGGGCACAGCTTCGAGAAACCCCCGATGAAACGCTCGTTTCACGTCTGCGGTTCGAGATGATCCGCGCGGTGATCCTCGAAACGGGTGCCAGGCCCGATGTCATGACGCCCGATACCGTCGACGGCCTGCTTCCCGTCGAGTGGAAGAGGCTTCTCGAGCAGCTCGCCGCCGAACCCCGGGAGGCATCGGACGCATGCTGATCCATCTCGGGAACAACGAATTTATCGACCTGTCCGAATGCGTGGCAATCGTGAATCTTGCAACGATCGATCCGGCCACGCGTGAAACGATCCTCACATCCGTCCGGGGAACGCTCGACGGGGAACCGCACGCGGCTGTCCTGACGGCGGACGGACGATGGCTCGGCTCGACCCTGTCACCGGATGCGCTGTCGCACCGGGGCCGGAGCGAGCTGTTTGGTGAAGCATTTTATCACCGGCCTCCGCCGGTGAAGAAGGTCGTGGCCGATCTGGACGAGAGCCACGGGACTGGAGACGAAGACGATGCCTGATACCGAAACCTTGTTGACACCCCTGGCCGCGGCGGCCGCGAAGACGGAAGACGGGAACGGCCTGCCGGTCGACGGCCTGGCGGGCGAGTATTCCGCGAAGAACATCCAGGTCCTAGAAGGTCTGGAAGCCGTCCGGAAACGGCCCGGCATGTATATCGGCGGCACCGGCCTCGACGGGCTGCACCACCTGGTCTGGGAAGTCGTCGACAACAGCATCGACGAGGCGCTCGCCGGGCATGCCACGACGGTTCACGTGCAGATGCACGACAATGGCTCGATCTCGGTTCTCGACGATGGTCGCGGCATGCCGGTCGACATCCACCCTGGAACCGGCCGGCCCGCGCTCGAGGTGCTGCTGACGGTCCTGCACTCGGGCGGCAAATTCGATAAAAAGAGCTATAAATTCAGCGGCGGCCTTCACGGCGTCGGAGTTTCGGTCGTGAACGCTCTCTCCGAGTGGCTCGAAGTCACGGTCTGGCGCGACGGCTCGATTCATCAGCAGTTGTTC
>JAKJFL010000600.1:0-2580 GCA_022704935.1 Candidatus Rifleibacteriota bacterium | reverse complement strand
CGGTTCGATGTCCGCATCGCGGCGGTCGGTTCGTCGGGCGCCGTGACGTCCGTCGTTCCGCCAGCTGCGATGATCTGTTCCGGGGCTTCCACGGGAGTGCCGTAGAATTTCTGGAGGAGAGTGAGAATGGCAATCATCATGCAGAAGACCGCGAGAACGACGAGCCATCTGTTCCGGTCCATCAGAAGGTCTCCCTCCCCTCGGCGTTCATGCTGAACATCGTCCGGACCGCGCCGATGCTCGCGCGAAACGGGTCGTTCGCGGGAGGCTTCGGGTTGTAGATCATCGGATCGTGTTCGATCGTCAGAGCCCCATCGAGAGGGACGCCGCTATTGCCGGACTCGGTGAAGAGATAATCGACGATGAGGTTGCCGAGAATTTTGACCCGTTTGTTGTTGGAGTTGAAGCTGCCCTGGGCGGTAAGACTCGAAGGGTCCCGGGCAGAACTCGGAGCGATATAGGTCGTCGCGATGAGCGACGCTTCGATCTCCACGTCGCTGCCGGGCGCGTCGACGATGAAATCGCCGTCCAGAAGGAGGATCCGGAGAGTCTGGTCGGAATCGCTGCCGTCCTTCTTCAGGAAATTGCCGATCCTGCAGTTGCCCTTCCCGAGGAAGATCAGGCCGCGCCCTGCGAACCGATCGACCCGGGACAGGTCGAGATCGCCCTCGGTGATATACATATATCCATCGATATATAGCGTATTCTTTCCGTTCTCCCGGATGACGCGCTCGCGCAGGAAGGAGGGCGGATCGTAGTAGTTGCGGCTGCACATAAGCTCGTCGACGACGCGGAACATCTTGTGACCGGGCTTCACCGTCCTTCCAGGCCTGACGACCTGCTGCGGATCGGGAATCACCCCGTCGGCCTTCGGGTCGTATGTGCCGTCGGTACCGTCGGTGTTCATGATCTTCACGCTCTCGGTCGCGAACATCGTGTTGAGCGGGATCGTGTCGATCGCCCGGCTCATCAGCGATCGGTCCTCGAGGTATCCCTTCGCGGGCGACGAGGGCAGGCACTTGGAGAACAGCCTGTCGTTGGCGAGGCTGGACGAGGGCTGGTTGAGAAAGGTGTCATCCTGGCCGAGCAGCTGGTCTTTCCTGTAGAAGTCGAGGGGGACCGGCGCGAGGACGCAGGGCACCTGGGTATTCAGCAGGGTGAACGTCGCGTTCACTTCGTCGAAGTATGCGAGCTTGAAAAACCGCAGGAAGGCGTTTCCCTCGACGAGAAGAGGAACGTTGGCGGACGGCCCGGCCAGCTTCGCCATCTTCCCAACGAAGGCCCGCTCGCGGTTCCAGGGCGCGTTGGAGGTGTCGTCTTCCGGCTGGAGGTTCTGGTACATCCAGGGCCCCACCCGATTCGTCTCCTCTGTCTGCGTCGCGAGGCCGACGAGCCGTACGTCGCCCATCAGGGTCGAGGGCACCGGCAGGCGCGTCGAGCCGGAGAGGTCCCACAGGGCGGCGGCGTCGGTGTATCCCCAGCGGTAGACCCAGTTATCGATGCAGGTCTGGACGATCATGTTGAACGCCTGACTCTGGGAGAAATCGGTTCCTGCGGAGGCCACATTCGAGTCGTAATCGTTGCACAGAACCCAGGCGGCGGAGTTCTGGTTGCCGCCGGCCGCGCTGAGAGCGTCTTTGCATTTCTGCTTCAACTGAGCGCCCACCAGATACGTGTTCGTGTTGAGGAACGCGTTTGCCGCACGATTGATCATGTCGCGGAACTGGGCCTTGATCTGCCTGACGCTGTAGAACGCCGGCACGCCGAACAGCGCCACATCGAGATATTTGTCGTTGTTCACGCCGAAAAACACCTTGAACGGATCGGATTCGATGCCCGGGAAGGCGGTGCGCGCGGCGGCTGCGGTTATTCCGAGCAGGGGACCGATGAGACTGCGCTGTTCGTCGAAATTCACGTCGAACCACAAACGGGGCTGGGCCGAGGGAGCGTCGAACTCCCTCGATTTAGGATAAAACTGGTTTCCCACGTAGACGGTGGAGTAGACGCCCTCCGAAAAATCGGGCGGAATGCCCTTGACGACGACGCGGCGCCGGGGGTTGTTCCAGTCGGGGCAGTAGTTCTTAACGAACAGGGCGTAACGATCGAAGAAGTGGCGCATGTCGACGATCTTGACGTCGCGGCGCTCCTTCACCTCGATCTTCGTCTGGTCGCCCGCGAGATGCGAAGCGCGGGAAACGATCTCGAGATACCCGCTGAACCCTGCTGTTCCCGAAACGGTAGTTCGTTTCTCGAGCACCAGCTTTGCCTGGCTCTTGAGAGCGATGTTGTACCCCGCACGCGCCACCATGTCCTGGGTGAGCACGGGAGTGTAATTGTCGGGAAATATGTTCTCGGCCCATGGCAGGGAGGGCGGAGTTCCGTTGACTTCGAGCTTGATCGCCTTGCGAAATACAGAATAAAACCCGTTTTCGGACCCGCCCTGCGCGTGATTGTTGACCTGGCTCCGGAGAATGGCGACGATTTCGTTGTTTGCGGCCTGGGCGAGCATGGCCAGGCGGTTCTGATCGATCGATTTCGAGAGCTGTTCGATGGCACCGCCTTTGAACGTGCTCAACGAGA
>JAKJFL010000599.1:0-2587 GCA_022704935.1 Candidatus Rifleibacteriota bacterium | reverse complement strand
CCTGCCGCAGTTGACACAGCTCTCGCCGATGCGGCGTGAGTGAAAACGATGGGCCGCGCAGACGCCGAGCAGCGCCCCGGCGGGGCAGACCGAGCGGCACCAGAACCGGGGCCGCCAGAATTCCAGGACGAGGATCGCCGTTCCGAGCGCGAACAGCGACCAGAACTGCCACGGGACGAACTGGGCTTCCGGCATCAGCCACTTCGCGACCGAACGCCTGAACCCGATGAAGCCTGGGATCCAGGTGAGGACTGATGAAATACTGCTGATTATATATGTTATGAGAGGATACGCGACCCCCGTCACGAGACGGTTGAACAGGGCGAGGGGATCGAACCAGCCCCAGAATGGGCCTCCAGCAACGGCGGAAACGGAAAGAAAGATGAACAATACATACTTTGGCCGGCGTAGCTCGCCTGCGGCGGAAGAGCCGGTATCACCCGTCCCGGGGCCGAACAGCCGGCGCCATCCGTCGAGTGTCGCTCCCAGCGGGCACAGCCATCCGCAGAAAAAACGGCCGAGGAGCGGAGTCAGCAGCAGAATGACGATTCCCGGCCAGTAGTGCAGGGCAGGCTTCAGACCTGCGAGCGAATCGAGAACGGCTGCGAACGGGCTGAACCTCAGCCCCAGATCGACCGGTGCCCACGGTTTGAAGGGAAACCGCGCCGCCAGAAACGAGGCGATGAAACAGAAAAGTGCCCCGATCTGCGAAAGCCTGCGGATGGTTTTCATGGATACCGGGACGGTTTACAGCGGGAAATACCGCGTGACGCCGATCCAATACTGTCTCGGGAGTTCCGCCTTCGAGACGGGCAGATGATCGTCGATCGGCACGTAGTAGGAAAAACCCCAATTCCACTCCGGCGTGAGATTCTGGGAAATGCCGTAAGCGAGCATCTTCGACGGGCCGCCGGCATAATCGATCAACAGACAGACTGGGCGTTTCTCGTGTTTGATTATGACGGCATCGAGGCCGGCAATCACGTCGTCATTCGGCTTCTTGTCATCATCGGCCCAGGAATAGCCGAACAGTTTCCACTGATACCCGAGATGGAGACGCACGTCCTTGAACTCACGAGAGAGAACCAGGTAAGGCGAGGTCTTGTAATACCCGACGTCGTCTCCGTAATCATTCGCGCCAATATTGAACGCCCCGACGGCGAGGGACAGCTTGTCGTCACCGGTTCCCTGGGTCAAGATCCGGTATTTGAAATTGAACGACGTCGGCCCGGCATAAAGTCCGGATTCCGTGGTCGAGAACGACTGCCGCCCGACCACGTCGACGCCGAACTCCACTTTATTCAGACCATACCCGAGCGAATAGATCATCGAGTCAGGTGTGTGGACGGCGTTCCGGCTGGCGTCTTCGGTGAAGGTGTATGCGTAGTAACTCATTTGCAGCATCAGGTTGTCTGTCGGAATGAGATCAGTGCTGGGAATGGAGTTCAAGAGCGACGGCAGCGCCGACACGGCAGTGCTGGAAAGCATGAGCAGCCCGATCAGAGCTGCGGCAAGGCGCATTGGGTGAAAGCGCAACATGATGATCTCCTGTTTACATACAAGATATGGCTTTCAGCGTTTCGCGGCTGCATCGCCATCGGGGCTTCAGTCGAGACCATTCTTTACGACTGGTTCGAAACTCTTGCCCGAGGTGAGCATGCCGATGACCATAACCATACCATACATCTCTCTCTCGCCGAAGACGCTTTGATTTCCATCTGCCCAAGGGAAATCGTTGCCCGACAATCCTTGACCGGTGTCCGGATTCGAAGGAAACGAAGGGCTTGAGGGAGGGAACGTGGTTACAGATCGGTGTGCTGATGTACAGCGGATAAATGAGTCCTGAGAGTTCCCGCGACCGTTTCTACCAGCTTCCGGTGGATTTCTGACATGTCCGTTGTATCGCCGAACCGTTCGTCGTCCTGCCAGAAGAAGGACAGAATCGCAGCTTTTCCTGCCTGGATTCGGATCCGTTTGAAGCCGTGGTCGCGAAGGACGCTCAGATGCTCCTTACCGTGGTCGCGACATGGAAACATTCTCTTGATGGTGAATGCATATTCACCAGCCGGGTAGGGAATTTCCGCGATATACCGGGTGGTTGTGACCTCCGGTGTCTCTGCAAACGGGATCGTTCCGGATAGCTGGGCGATGTCTTTGCCAGGAACGGAAGCGGAACTGGAGTCCAGCCGTTTCGCTTCACCGATTTTCACCGAAACCATGCGGTTGCTGCTGTCGAACACCTCGAGCATTTCCGGCCCTGATTCGGCTGCCTGCTTCGAGGCGCAGATCACCAGAAGCCCTTTCTCTTCGCGTGCCAATGCATCCATCGCTTCTGATCGTTGCCTGTCTGCCAAGGAGATGCCGGCAGAAAGAGCGACGGCGGGGCTGGCCGGGTCTGCCGGTGGCGAAGACCACGACGACAATGGGGCCAGAACAAACGCCAGGAGGACGGCGAGACGCTGAAAACGCATACGTTGTCCGGCCTCGTCCGTCGAAAGACCGAAAAGATCGATCACGTCGCTCCACAAGGCCAAACCGCGAGATGTATGCCGAAAGGGCCGTGGCTGATATATACTATAAGAATTAG
>JAKJFL010000043.1:0-12099 GCA_022704935.1 Candidatus Rifleibacteriota bacterium | reverse complement strand
TCGTCGAGCCAGGCTGCGAGGCGGGCGGCCGGAACCGGGCGGGGCGGGTGGTAGATGACCCGGGCGAGGCAGAATACGCATCGGCGCGGACAGCCGCGCATAGCCTCGAACAACGAGGCTCCGCCGAATACGTTGGCGGTCGTGACGATGTGCGACCAGGCCGGTTCGCGCGCCACATCGTGCCTGCACGCAATGGGAACGGGTTCGCCACGCAGGGAGGGGGCCCAGATTCCGGGAAGCTCTGCGACCGATTCGGCCGAAAGGCCCTTCTCGAGAAATGCTTGCAGCATCGGCGACAGAACCGTCTCGGCTTCGCCCGGCACAAGCACGTCGAAGATTCGGCTCAGAGCGGGCGCATTGGCGGCAACAGCGGCGCCGCCGGCGACAAGCAGGGGGAATCTCCCACGGCGACGGCGCGCCGCTTCCACGGGAAGCCCCAGGGGGCCCAGTATCGCGGGAATACGGTCGAAATCCCCTTCAAAGCTGAAGGAAAACGCCAGGATATCGAAATCCCCGAGGGGCCGCCGCGTCTCGAACGAATAGTAGGGCGGCCGCACGGGCACGCCGGGATCGAAGCCGAAAAAAAACCGCTCGACGCCGATATCCGGTTGCTCGCCCGCGAGCCGGTGCACGGTCAGAAAGCCGAGGTTGCTCATCGCCAGGGCATACGGCCCCGGGAAACAGACGGCCATGTTGAGCCGCCCCGCGACGCTCACACGGCGTTCATGACGCTCCGTCGCCCGCAGCCTGTCGGTGGCCGACTCGACCTGGTGTCGATGTTTCAGACCCATTTCATCTTGTCTTCCTGTCTAAGGAAAACCCACGAAGAACGCCGCGAACGGCGTCTTCGTGGGTCGTTTTCAGAAATGACCGTGATCGATCAGCGGTTGCGCTTGCGAAGGAAGGTCGGGATTTCGCGGTCGTCGAGGGACGAGGCGATCGGACCGGTGGTGCCGGTCGCGGCCAGCGGAATCGGCGTCGCGAGCGGCTGCTCGACTGTGCGGCTGACGGTGCGCAGCTCTTCGATGATGCGCTTCTTGGGATCGAGTTCCTGGCGGACCGCCTCGCCGAAGCCGGTGGCGATGACGGTGATCTTGATCTGATCCTCGAGGTTCTCGTCGATGGCCGTGCCGAGGATGATGTTGGCATCCTCGTCGACAGTCTCCTGGATGATGCTGGCGGCCTTGTTGATCTCGTGAATGCCGAGGTTTGCGCTGCCGGTGATGTTGATGAGCACGCCGCGGGCGCCCTTGATCGAGGACTCGAGCAGCGGGCTGTTGATCGCCATCTGGGCGGCAGTGACGGCGCGGTTCTCGCCGGAGGCGATACCGATGCCCATGAGCGCAGATCCGGCCTGGGTCATGATCGCCTTCACGTCGGCGAAGTCGGTGTTGATCTGGCCGGGATTGATGATGATGTCGGAGATGCCTTGTACGCCCTGGCGGAGCACTTCGTCGGCATACTTGAAGGCTTCGATCATGGTGACGTTTTCTTTGGACACTTCGAGAAGCTTGTCGTTCGGAATGACGATGATCGCGTCGACTGCTTCCTTGAGGTTCTTGATGCCGTGATCGGCGGCGTTGGTGCGTCGCTTGCCTTCGAACCGGAAGGGCTTGGTGACCACGGCGACCGTGAGGGCGCCGACTTCGCGGGCGACCTGGGCGACGATGGGAGCCGCACCGGTGCCGGTGCCGCCGCCCATGCCGGCGGTGATGAACACCATGTCGGCGCCGTCGAGCGCCTCGGCGATGCGATCTCGATCCTCTTCGGCAGCTTTCTTGCCGATCTCATAGTTGGCGCCTGCGCCCAGCCCCTTCGTGAGCTTGTCACCGAGCTGGATCTTCACCTTGGCATCCGAAAGCGCCAGAGCCTGCGCGTCGGTGTTCGCCGAGATGAACTCGACACCCGCCAGCCCGGCGGAAATCATCCGATTCACTGCATTGGTGCCGCCTCCGCCCACGCCGATAACCTTGATTTCCGCATTTTCCGCAGCCGCCTGATTGAAGTCGAACACTGAAAGCCTCCTTTTTCGCTTTGCCCCGCCGGCAAATATATCTTCTGATTTTGTATCAAAACGTTTAGAAACCGCCCATTCGTTCAATCACTGAAAAATCTTCTGAAAACCGCCCTTACTTTATCTACTACACCGCCAAGCACGCCCGGCTCCGCCGGCTCGGCCTGGAAATGTTGCGCACCATATCGGATCAGCCCCACCGAGGTCGCGTAGATGGGACTGTCCACTCGCTCCCTGAGGCCGTTGATAGAGATCGGGAAGCCACGCCTGACCGGCAGGCCGAGACTTTCCTCGGCGAGCTCGGGGCAGCCCATCATTAGCGAGGTGCCGCCTGTGAGCACGACTCCGGCCGGAATCATGTCGAGTGAAACCTGCTTCGCGATCTGCTCCTTCATCTCGTTGAAAATTTCTTCCATCCTTGGCTCGATGATCTCGGCCAGGTCCTTCTGCGAGCACTCGCGGGTCCGGTCGCTGCCGGCCACCGGGACCTGCATCCGGCACGACGAGTCGATGAACTGGTTGTGAGCCACGCCGTATTTGATCTTCAGGCTCTCGGCCGCGGCCGTCGAGGTTTTCAGCCCGACCGCGATGTCGTTCGTCACATACTGGCCGCCGACCGGCGCACTGTAGGAGTGCACCACGTGGCCATTCTGGAAAATGATGAGGTCCGTGGTCCCGCCGCCGATGTCGATCAGCACCACGCCAAGCTTCTTTTCGTCCTCGGTCAGCACCGACATGCTCGAGGCATACGGCTGAAGGACGACGTCTTCGACTTTGAGCTTCGCGGTCTGGCAGCACTTGATGATGTTCTGCATCGCCGTCACGGCGCCGGTCACGATGTGGACCTGGGCCTCGAGCCGGCTTCCGACCATGCCGATCGGGTTGCTGATCTCCTTCTGCTCGTCGACGACGAACTCGCGCGGAAGGATGTGGATGATCTCCTGGTGATGCGGAATGGAGATGGCCGTCTTCGCATTTTCGACGGCGCGGTCGACGTCGTCCGCGGTGATCTCGTGGCTCGTGCCCTTGATCGCCACGATTCCCTGGCTGTTGAGCGAATTGATATGCGACCCGGCAATGCCGACATAAACCCTCTCGATGACGACGTCGGCAACTTTTTCAGCTTCCTCGACGGCGTCCATGATCGCCTGGGTCACCTTCTCGATATCGACGATCGTGCCCTTCTTCACCCCGTCGCCCGTGACGGCGTGCCCCACTCCGATGACGTTGACGGAGCCGGTTTCGTGCATATCGCCGATAACGGCGCACACTTTGGTAGTCCCGATGTCGAGACCGACGATCAGATCATCCGCCAGCACGTGGTTTCGTGGTTCCTTCCATGGAATTCCGGGCACGTCGTGGTTTGACGACGATATCACTTGGTGCCCTCATATCGAGATACTCAGGTTCTACATTATTCTTTTTAAGATTGTCAAGGAGGGCACGTAAAAAAGCGTGCCGTTCCTTGAAGTCCTCGAGACTCTTCGGAAGGACTTTTTCGCCGCTCACGAGAAACAGATAGGGATTCTGCACACTCGCGAAATTCAATTCGGAAATATCTGACAGCGTGCCCGACCCGAGCCGGGTGACCCAGTTCCGTGCCTCGACGAAGCCGTCATGCTCCGCAACCGAGTCGCCGACCTCTTTATCATGGAATTCGATTCCCGTGATGATGGGAAGATCCCGTTCGCCCATCCCGGTGTTCGAAAGAATGACGCCGTCATCGGAAATCTCGAGAAACGAGGTTCCCATTTTCACGTAAAGCAGGGGAACGCGCTCGGTCACTCGAAGCCGAACAGAGCATAGCCCCTTCAGCTCGACACTGGCATCCCTGACCATCGGATGCAGAAGCAATTGTCTGCGAACCGCTTCCCGGTCGAGGTTGATCACGTTGGTTCCCGGGGCAATTCCGGCGAGCCGAAGAACTTCCTCGCGCGGGAGCTGCGCGACTCCCTCGACGACGATATCACGGATTTCGAAATACGATGTTCCGAAAAACAGGTATTTCAACTGCACGATGGCAAGGTAGGAAAGAGAGGCCATGAGCGCCAGAAAGCCGAGAGCCTTGAGCGGACGCACCCAGCGGCCCATGCTCTGGAACCGTATTCTGAAACTCCGAGTGCGCACGCGGTCCATGACTGAGTCGGACATGGAACTGCGCGGCGCCTGGTAGAAGCTGCGGCGTCGCGCCTGGGCGGGCGTATCTGATGGCGGCTGGTTCATGGGAATCATCGATGTGGACGGGACATGCTACCATCCTCTCGATTCTCTTACAATACCGTGCCCTCAGAACATCGATTTCGGCCCAACCGTTGAAATCCGGGAAGCAGCTTCATCACAGAGAAAAAATTCTCTGCGCAACCGTTGTATTCTTCGTGTCCTTCGGGATGGCCATTTTTCCCAGCCGTCGGGCCTGAAAACATTTTCCGCATCAGCTTTGCAGCAGAGGCTCGATCTCGACAAGGATTCTTTTTTCGACGTCCGCGGGGCGACTCGCACGCATGGCGTCAGCCATGGAATTCCGCACCCCCGGTGCGCTCATCCGCTCAATTTCGGCGGCCAGTGACGCGGGTTTCAGATCTCTGTCGAGAATGACCTTCGCCGCCTTCTGGCGTTCGAGGGCACGTGCGTTTTTTTCCTGGTGATTGTCGGTGGCGAATGGAAAGGGCACGAGGATCGCCGGCTTTCCGCAGACGGCGATTTCAGCGAGAATCGTCGCGCCGGCGCGCGAAATCAGCAGATCGGCCACATCGAAGGCCTCTTTCATCTCGTGGAGGTAGGGAAGCAGGGTGTAGTTCGGCAGCGACGCAGCCTCGGCCCTTACGCGCTCGTGGTCACGCTCGCCGGCGATATGCACGAGGTGGATATCCGGATGGTCCTTCAGCCACTGCCGGGTGAGGCCGATACAGACATCGTTTATCGTCTTCGCCCCGCCCGACCCGCCGACGGCAAGCAACCAGAACTGACCATTCCTTTTCGGAAACCGGGAAGTCCCTCCCGCGTGCTGAAGAAATGCGCGTCGGACGGGATTTCCGGTCAGAACGACCCGTTCCGACAGCGCCCCGGCCGCCTCGGCATACGTCAGCAGAACCCGACGGGCGCTTCCGGCGAAGATGCGGTTCACAACGCCCATCGCCGCGTTCTGTTCGTGAATGACGAATGGCACTCCGAGAATGCGGGCGCAGGCGAGAACCGGGAACGCGACATAGCCTCCCGTCGTGACGACCAGGTCGGGACGGAACTCCCGCATCCTGGAAAGAGCATCCCAGAATCCGGCGGCATTGCGGAAGGGAAACGTCAGCCACTTCGCCGAGAGGGAGCGAGGCATTCCCTGCGACCGCACGGGCAAAAACGGAAGCCCGTCGATGCGACCCACGATGCGGCCCTCCATTCCCTCTGACTGGCCGGCGTAAGCCGTTTCGAGGTCCGGGAACCTCTCGAGGAGCAGTTCTCTGATGGCGAGAGCCGGGTAGATATGCCCGCCCGTGCCCCCGCCGCTGAAAAGAACCTTTTTCATCACCGCCGCCGCCCCCCGCCCATCTGGCGGGCGTTGTCGAGGTGCCTCGAGGAGAACGGCATCCGACGCATGTCGATAAGGGCGTTCTGACTCGACCCGTATTTCGAGATGCTGAGCAGAATGCCCATACCGGCCGCGAGGAACACAAGACTCGATCCGCCGTAGCTCACGAACGGAAGCGTCACGCCCGTCGTCGGGAGCACGCTCAGAACGACGCCGAGGTTGATCATCGCCTGACATCCGATGATGCCGGTGATGCCGCTGGCGAGCAGGAATCCGAACATGTCGGGAGCCCGGATCGCGATGTAGAACCCGCGCCAGATGAGCACGAGGAAAAGCAACACGACGGCGAGCCCGCCCGCGAAGCCTAGCTCCTCGCATATAATTGCAAATATAAAATCAGTATGCCGTTCGGGCAGGATGAAAAATTTCTGCCGGCTCTGCCCGAGACCCAGCCCCCAGATGCCTCCCGAACCGATCGCCACCAGAGACTGGATGATGTGATAGCCAGAGGTCCGCGCGTTTTCCCATGGATCGAGGAAGGCGAGAAGCCGCTTCATGCGATACTCTTTCTGGAAGATCAGGGAGACGGCCAGGATCGCCCCGCCGCCCAGCATCCCGCCGAGATGCGCGAGAGAACCGTTTCCGAGGAAAAGGAGGAGACCGTAGGAAAAACCGACGATGAGCGCCGTCGAGAGGTTCGGCTCTTTCAATATCAGAAGAAATACAGCGCCAGTTATAACGAGATCGGGCAGAATGCCTTTCGTCAGATCGCGAATGCGATCCTGCTTTCTCGAGATGGAATGGGCCATGTAGATGACAAAGCACAGTTTTGCGAGTTCGGACGGCTGGATGCCGATGCCGGCGAACCGTATCCAGCGTTTCGCGCCGCCGATCTCGCGGGCGACCCCCGGGATCAGCACGACGACGAGGCCGACGAATGCAACGACCATCAGGGGGATGGCCAGCGCATCCAGCTTCCGGTAATCGATCTGGGCGAAGCCGAACATAGCCAGAAGGCCGATGACAACCCACATCAGCTGCCGTTTGAAATAGAAGAGGCTGTCCGACATCTGGGCCATCGAGGTGATCGAACTGGCCGAATACACCATCGTCAGCCCGATTCCCATCAGGGCGATGACGATGAAAAACAGGACGTGATCGTATGGATTCTGCTTCATCGGAAGGATCGGCCGCCTACTCCGGCAGGCCTTTCACCAGCTCCTTGAACCTCGCGCCGCGCACCTCGAAGTTCGGGAAGAGGTCGTAACTGCTGCATGCGGGCGAGAGCAGGACCGTATCGCCCGGAACGGCAAGCCCGGCGGCCTTTCCGACGGCGTCCTCGAGGGTCGGAACGGAGGTCAGGGGAATGACCCCCTCCATCGCCGCCCGGAACCGCTCGCGCGCCTCGCCATACAGAACGACGTTGCGCACGCGGCCGCGCATCGTGGCGACCCATTCCGAAAGATCGGTGCCCTTGTCACGCCCGCCGGCAATCAGCACGACTGGAGGGGTGCACGCGCGCAGGGCGATGATCGATGCCGCGCAGTTGGTGCCTTTCGAGTCGTTGATCCAGGTCACCCCAGAGCGGTCGCGGACCCACTCGAGACGGTGTTCCACGCCAGCGAACTCGGCGACCACGCGTTCGAGACGCGAAGGCTCGACACCGGCGAGCAGAGCGGCCAGCGAGGCCGCCATGATGTTCTCACAGTTGTGCCGGCCGATGATTTTCACCGATTTCCGGTCAAACAGTTCCGTTTCCGTACCGTCTTCCCGGATATACACGAACGCGTCCCCGCGCATGGTGACGCCGGGCCGGCGGCCGTCGAGTTCCCAGCCAAACCATGCCTTCCTGCATCCGACGCGCCCAGACAGCTCGTGCATCGACTCCTGATCTGCGTTCAGGATCAGGACACTGGCACCCGTCATGTTGAGGGCAATCCGCTCCTTCGCCGCCCGGTAGGCATCGTAGGAAGGATACCGGTCCAGATGGTTCTCGAAGAAGTTCGTGATGATCGCGATATCGGGGGTGAACTCGGAAATCGTTTCGAGCTGAAAGCTGCTGACTTCCAGCACCTGAACGGCGTCATCGCCCGTCCTGGCGGCGAACTCCATCATCGGGATGCCGATATTCCCACCCAGAAACACGTTCGAAAACTGAGCTTCGCAGAATTTCGCCAGGAGCGTCGTCGTGGTCGTCTTCCCGTTGCTGCCGGTGACGACAAGCCGCCGCCCCTTCGAAAGGCGGTAGGCAATCTCGATCTCCGAGTGTATGGGAATTCCGCGTCTGGATGCTTCCCGGAGAATGGGGATGTCGGTGGGCACGCCGGGGCTCAGAACGATGAAATCAGCCTGGAGAACGCGTTCGGAATGGCCGCCGCCCTCGATCTCGACGGATGACGGCACACCGGCTTTCGCAAAAGCGCCGCGAAGTTTCTCCGCTGGCTGGATATCTGAAACCAACACCCGTGCCCCAAGCTCGGCAAGGGTTCTGGCAGCCGCCAGCCCACTTTTTGCGGCACCGATGATACTGACGGCTCTTCCCTGAACGTTCATCACACTTCCTCTGATTTCATGAATGACCGAACATCATATCATACACGTCAAGTGCCCCATTCAGGGCACCGTGCCCTTTATTCGCAGCCCCTGGATCGTAACTTTTTCGGGCGCATCGCGATGTGCCCCTACGCCAACTAGTCGCAGAGGCGGGTTTGAAACCCGCCCTTGTGGCACAACGCGGATTGAATGCAACATGCGCCTCTGCGTTGAATCCTTCGCATCTGCGCGATCAAGAGTCCTCGAGTTCGGAGAGTTCCTTTGTCATCCGAGTCTGGATGTCGCGCAGAGGAGTTCCCGTATCGATGGCTATCGCCCGCAACGATTCGTATTCGGGAACCATGTGCATGGTTCCATCGGGATCGGTGATCTTCTTGGCTGCAATGGCTCCGTAGGACGTTTGCAGTTCTCGTTTTTCGCGGCGGAGGACAGCCCGGGAAACTGTCTGGCGCCTGATCCCGAGCGTGGGGAGTTCGCGAAACAGGAGATCCTGGGCCCGTGCCGCAAGAGACGGCGGAACCATCACGCCGAGTGCCGTACCGGGGCGCCCTTTCTTCATTATCAGGGGCGTCATCGTCACGTCGAACGCCCCCATCTCCCAAAGGCGTTCGGCCACGTAACCGAGCAGTTCCCCCGAAGCGTTGTCGATATTCGTCTCGAGAACACTGACTTCATCGCAATCGACGTTGCCGCCAACAGTTCCGGAATTGCCGAAGAAGGCCCTCAGGACGTTCGGCACGGCAAACCGCCGGCTTCCGGCACCGGTCCCGATCCTCTGTGGAACGAACCCGGAAGGAAGCCCTGGCTTCGCATGGAGGCCCCGGAGAATAGCCGCCCCCGTGGGAGTCGTCAGCTCACCATCGACTTCCGGGAGGGAAAAAATCTCGAAGCCCCTCAGCAGAAGCGCCGTGGCAGGCGCCGGAACCGGCATTTTCCCGTGGCGGCAGTTGACGAAGCCGCGGCCGACATGGACCGGTGAAACATGCACGGACGTGATGCCGAGCTCTTCGAGGCAGATCGCGACTCCGACGATGTCGGCGATGCTGTCGCGAGCCCCCACTTCGTGGAAATGGACGGTTTCGGGAGTCGCGCCATGCACTTCCGCCTCGGCCACCGCAAGTTCGTGAAAACAGGCAAGGGCACGATCGGCCACCCCAGCGGGATACTTCGCGGCGGCGACGAGATCGCGGATCTCGCTTAGCCCACGCTCGGGCAGATCATGCGCGTGGGGATGAACATGATCATGTGCATGCTCGTGAACGTGTTCATGGTCATGCTCGTGAGCTTGTTCATGGTCGTGGTCGTGATCATGGCAATGCGTATGATCATGATCGTGAAGGTGATCGGCTTCGCGCTCATGGCAACGAGTATGTTCATGTTCGCCATGATGCAGCATGGCGTGATCATGGTGGGGATCGGCATGCGCCTGGGCTTCGTCATCGTGGGTGTTGAAATATGTCGCCCGGATACCGTCTTTTATTATGCTTCGTATAGAAATGCCGAGTCTGCCCTCCTGGAACGGGAGTTTCGCCAGCTCGGCCTCGAGGCGGGCGGGGTCGGCACCCAGATCGATAAGCGAGGCGACCGCCATATTTCCGGCGATGCCGGCAAAACAGTCCCAATACAATGTGGTCATGGCTTTCTCCCGTTGATCATGCGAATGGCCGCCACGGCGGCGCCGAATCCATTGTCGATGTTCACGACGGTCACGCCCGCCGCGCACGAATTGAGCATGCCGAGCAGCGCGGCGATGCCGCCGAAACTGGCGCCATACCCGACCGAGGTCGGCACCGCGATGACCGGAACCGGGACCAGCCCGCCGACGACGCTCGGAAGCGCGCCCTCCATGCCAGCGACAACGATCACGGCGTCTGCCGAACGAATCGTGTCGAGCCGCCCCAACAGGCGATGGATACCCGCGACACCGACATCACTGCATCGCACGACGCCGACATCGGCGAACTCGAGCGTAACGGCCGCCTCGTCGGCGACGGAAAGGTCCGACGTTCCGGCCGCCAGGACCGCGACCCGGCCGCGAGCGGCGGCTTTCCGGACGGGAAGGCTCATGGCCGTCCGGGACCGCTCGTCGATGCGGACCCCGCGTATCTGTTTTCTTAGCGCATCGAGGGTTTCGTCCGGACAGCGCGTTGCAAGAGCGCGTCCGTTCGCCTTTTTCAGGGCTCGAAAAATCGAGACGGTCTGCTCGGGTGATTTTCCAGCCGCGTAAATGGCTTCCGGAAATCCGGAGCGGGCCTCGCGGTGAATGTCGAGGACGGCGTCAGGCACGGTCACCTCGCCGGGCATACGCCGTCGTAATTCGGCAAGAGCCTCGTCCGTATCCATGCGACGATGCCTGACGGCTTCGAGAATCGTTTTCATCACGGTTTCAGTAGACTTCATGGCGGGTAAAACTTTACCTGAACCCGTCCGACACTGCAAGGCAGGTCCCTCGATTTGCCCATCGCATGCGCCCCTCATGCATGGAAAAAAGCGAAAAATCATCCCGACACAGCCATCTGCAGCCGCGCAGCCTGGAAGCTCTGGTTTGCGATGGGCTTCCCGCCCGCTGTAGCCGTTTGATTTTCCCGCGGGAATCCCAGATAATGGCTGGGCTCGCGGAACATGCCGACGCATGCTCATTCAGCGGACGAACCGAGCCAAAGAAAGCAGGCGGTTCTTCATGGAAACAACCGAACGTTCTGAAACCCGCATCACTGGGCTGACCGGAATCCCGGAAACCAGAAAATTTCTGCTCCTGCTGCTGGCAACTCTGACAGTTTACGGGATCGCGTTTCACCAGATGGGCTGGCCCGTCATGCACGAACTGCCCCACATCCGCGTCGCGGAAGCCGCACGCTCGATCTGGCGAACTGGTTCGCTCGAGCCCCCGGAGTATCGGGGCTATGCCTCCGATGCCATCGCGCTGAGCCTGAAATCGGACCTCCCCGTCTGGCAGGATGCGTTTGCCCTGGGCGCGCGCGGCGAGCTGTATCCGAAGCACGGCGTCTTCACCGCGGCCGTGTCGGCGCTTTTCTTCGGCATGTTCGGGGAAGCGGGTTTTCTGATCTTCAACGAACTTCTGATCGTGACGCTGTTTCTGAGCCTTCGCCGCATCGCCGCCGGCTGGGAGATCGTTCTCTCGCCCTTCGCCACGGTCCTGGGGCTCGGCCTCGGAACGCAGCTCCTCCTCCACTCTTATTCCTTCTCCTACGATGTGTTCGCCAACACCCTTTTGTTCACCGGCTTTGCTGTGGCCGCATTCCGACCGGCAGTCGGAGGGTTCATCGCAGGACTCAGCGTCCTGGCACATCCCACGTTGCTCATCGTCTGCCCGTTCGGCTTCCTCCTGCTCCCGCCCGGGCAGTTCACCCGCGGCACCGTCGTGCGATATTTCGCCGGAATGGCCGCGGCCGGTCTGTGCATCGGGCTGGTCAACACCGCGTTATGGGGCGGCTTCTTCGTCACGGCGTATCACCGACTGCCCGAGTATCACGCTGGAACCATGCGGATCTCCGTGCATCCGATGGGCTTCGATCCGACCATTCTGTTGTCCGACTGGTGGGAAAAGCTCTTCCACTTTCGCTACGGCCTGCTTCTTTACAACCCGGTTCTCATCGGGGCATGTTTTTTGCCGTGGCGGCTCCGTCAGATACCGCACCGGCGCTTTTTTGCCGGCCTCCTCCTGATCGGCGCCGTGAATGCCCTCCACATCTACTCTTTTTGTTACTGGCGGGAATCGGCCTTCGGAAACAAATATGTATTTCCAGGTATTCTATCTGTAGCTCTTGCAGTGATGGCGGCATACGCCGTCCGAAAAAGAACCGGCGAACGCACCGCTTCCGCGGAGCTGGCGGAAACGTCAGGCCGGGATACGCTCGCTCTCTGACGCCGGCGGCGCGACGTGGTCGAGCCGGAGGTCGTCGGGGCGCGCGCCGGCAGTGAATACACAGAGGCCGAGGAGGATCGCGAACCAGAGCGTCACGGCACGGATCAGCAGAGTGGCCGTGACGGA
>JAKJFL010000598.1:0-2589 GCA_022704935.1 Candidatus Rifleibacteriota bacterium | reverse complement strand
CTCAGATCGGTAACGCGGCGCGAGTGGCCATGCGTGTAGCTGTCCTTCGCGTCAATCGCGGCTGCAAGCGCCCTGATCGTTTCGAGGTAGACGTTGAGGAGGTTGTGATAGAGCCGGGCGTTCTCGATCGCGACCGAGGCCTGTGAGGCCAGCGTGTCGAGAAGATCGAGATTCTCTGCCAGAAACGGCCCCTTCTTGTCGAGCTCGCGGTCGCAGTTGATGACGCCGATCAGGTTGTCGCGGTTCAGCAGGGGCGCCGAGATCAGGGTGACCGCCTTGGGCCCTGTTTCCAGGGCGAGCTTCTTGAACTGCGGTTCGAGCGTCGTGTTGGAGACGCGCAGGGGCTTGCGCTGTTTCGCGGCCTGGCCGGCGATTCCCTCGCCGAGTTTGAAGCGCACGTCCTTGATGCGGGCATCGTCGAAACCACGGGAAACCTGGACGTGGAGTTCCTGATGCTCGTCCGAATACAGCATCAGCGTCGCCCGGTCGGAATCGGTGATACGCGTGGTCATGTCGATGAAGTAGGTGAGGACGGAATCGAGGTCGAGCGACGAATTGATGGCTTTTCCGAGCTCCTGAATCAGGCTGAGCTCGGCGACCTGCTGTTCGGTGCGCTCATAGAGGTTTGCGTTCGCGATGGCCTGAGATATCTGCCCCGATATACTAAGGAGCAGGTTCAGGTCGTCTTCGGTGAACGCGCTGCCGGAGCGCTTGTTGTTGACGTTCAACACGCCCAGGAGGCCCTTGTTGTGCAGAATCGGCACCGACAGCACCGAGCGCGTCGTGTATTCGAGCCTGCCTGCCCGGTTCGCGAACCGCTCGTCCTTCGAGATGTCCCGGATGAGGACCGGCTGCTTCTGCTGGGCGACCCAGCCGGAAACGCCCTCGCCGACCGGAACGCTGACGCGGCCGACGAGGTTCTTCGGCATGCCGATCGCGGCGTCGAGGGAGAGCAGGTTGCGGAGCGGGTCGTGAGCCATCAGCGAGCAATTCTCGACGTCCATGACGTCCTGGACCTGCTGGAGGATCATGTTGAACAGCCGGTCGATATTCAGCGTTTTCGACACCGACGAACTGATCTTGTACAAGGTCGTCAGATACTCGAGTTTGCGCCGCGAGTCGTCGAAGAGGCGGCGGTTCTCGAAATACGAGGTCAGAAGCCGGCCGATCGTGGTGAGGAGCTTTTCGTCGGCCTCGCTGAATGGAGTCCCGTCCTTCTTCTGATAGGCGCTCAACACCCCGACGAGCTGTTCTTTCGTCGAGAGGGGAACGGAGAGCACCGAGCGCGAGAAATGGTCGAGGAACGAATATTTCACGATATTGACATCATGGGTGACGTCGGATATCAGCAGGGATTTGCGCTGCTGGGCCACGAATCCGTGAATGCCCTTCCCGATCGGGATGCGCAGGTCTCCGAGCTCATCGGGGAGACCGATCCGTGCTTTCAGATACAGGTCGTCACGGTCACCGTTGTAGATCATGAGTGAAACGCCGCTGCACGCGAGGGCTGCGGCGATGTCGGCGACGACCTCGTCGAGCAGGCTCGCGTCGCCCGCCCGTTCCGACAGCTTTTCCGAGATGGCGAACAGGTTCGTCATCTCCCGCACCTGCTGGTTTGAGCTGCTCAGCAGTCGCGCGTTCTCGAGGACCTTCGTCACCATCGAGGCGAGCGTGCTGAGGGTCGTGCAGTCGTCCTTCGTGAACGCGTTGATCTCGGACGAGTCGACCGAGATGACGCCGATGAGCTTGTCGCCCACCGTCAGCGGAACGGCCATTTCCGAGTAGATGGCTTCGGGGGTCTCGATGTAGCGAGGCTCGAGCAGGACGTTCGGAACGACGAGCGGTTCACGGTTCTTCGCGACCCAGCCCGTGATGCCCTGACCGATCGGGACCCGGATCTTCTTGACTTCCTGCGGATACGCGCCGCGCGCGACGGCGACCTCGAGATACCGCTTCTTGTCCTTCCGGAGGAGAAGCGCGCCGCAGGTGGCGTTTGTTATATCGATCGCTATATCCATCAGGAACTCGAGCAGGTTCTGGAAGTCCAGGGTCGAGTTCATGATGTTCGACGCCTCTTCGAGCACCGACAGGATCTTTTCCTTGCGGCGAAGCGCCTCGCGTTCGCACGCCATGTCGGTCTGTTGCTGAAAGAAGTGATCGACCATTTCGGTGACGGCGTCGAGCTGGTCGCCGGTGATACGCGGCATACCCGCTGCGGCTGATCCTTCGGACGTGGAGCCGTACGGCCCGACCAGCACGGCGCCGTAAATATGGCCGCGCCACTCGAGCTTGACGACTTTCAGGAAGTTCCCGTCAGGGCGCATCATGATGCCCCCGTCGGAGAATCCCGTCAGATCGGCAGGTTCGACCGGGCCGCCCAGGATCTCCTCGTGATTGCCGACGACGGCTTCGCCGCGCTCGTTATACACGGTGAGATGCAGGCCCGACAGCTTGAAAACGCGTGTGACGAACGCTTTCAGGCTGGCCCGATCGACGCTTTCCTCCAGGTAGATTTTTTTGACCACGGTGTGTGAATGTCCTGGAAGTCAGATTCGGAACGGCGATACCGCCGTTCCGTTGTTATGGCGG
>JAKJFL010000042.1:0-12117 GCA_022704935.1 Candidatus Rifleibacteriota bacterium | reverse complement strand
TCGACCATGAGGGTGATCTTCGGATTGAACGAGTCGATCGCGTCGATGACGAGCGAATACGGGCGCTGCAGAAGGCCGGCGATCTGTTCCCGGTCGAAAAAGACCTGGTGTCGTTCGACGACGCAGGCAGGATTTATATCAAGCACTCTATCACCCATTGCATCGACTTTCGGCCTGCCGATCGTCGATTCGAGGGCCATGATCTGGCGGTTCAGGTTGGTACGGCCGATCGTGTCGAAATCGACCAGCGTCAGGTGCCCGACTCCGGCTCGCGCAAGCCCCTCGACGGCATACGACCCGACGCCGCCCATGCCGAATACGGCAACGTGCGCACCCTCCAGCTTGTTGAGCGCGCCAGGCCCGATCAGCAATTCCGTCCGATAAAACCGCGTCTCGTCCCCGACCATGTCAGCCCCCGCCATCCTCCGAATCGATGTAGCAGGAGAATACCACAGCACGACGTCCGACCCAAGGGCGGGGTCAGCCGAAGATGCGGCGCACCGTCGAGGCGGCTGCAGCCTGAATATCCTCGACGGCAACGCCGCGAAGGTCGGCCAGATACGCTGCAATTCCCGGCAGGGAAGCCGGCTCGTTGCAGGGAGCCTGGAAGAAATAGGGTTTCAGATCGGGAGCGTCGGTTTCGAGAACGAACCCGTCGATCGGGATGTCCCGGGCGACAGCCGGCGTTTTCCGCGCCTGGGGCATGCACAGGGAGCCTGCGAACGAGACGACGGCCCCATCCGCCAGAAACAGCCGCGCGATCTCGACCGGGCCGCTGAAGGCATGCATGATCCAGGGAACGCCGGGGGCATGACTCCGAAGAATGGCGCGGGCCTTGTCCCAGGCGCCGCGAAGGTGCACGAGCAGAGGGAGACCGCTGCGCCGCGCGATTTCGGCCTGGACCGTGAAGGTCTCGATCTGATGGCTGATTGGGACATCCGATTTCACGTCAAGACCGCATTCGCCGATCGCCACAGGCTGATACCCGCACCGTCCCCATTCCGACAGGATGTCAGCGGGCCGTTTGTCGCCGCAATAGGCCGGATGCACCCCCCAGGCCCTCGTCACCGTCGCCGGCCAGCCGGGATCACGGACACTGCCGATCACGCCGGGGACGATGAACCGTCCCACCCCGGCTCGTTCGGCCCGCTTCAGCACCCCGGCCAGGTCAGCGGCCAGTTCCGGGGCGTCGAGATGGCAATGCGTATCCGTCCAGTGCGTCATGGCGTGTCAATCTTACCCCGGTCGCGTGCGTTTTTCGATTTGCATTCGTTCGGGGAATACAGTATAATACGCGGATATGGTAGCGAGTCTGACGGGTTTTGGGCGGGGTGAAGTGACGGATGCGACCGGCCGCGTGGCGGTCGAACTCAAGTCCGTGAACAACCGTTTTCTCCAGCTCGACGTGCACGTGCCCTGGGGCTACGGCTGGGCCGATGCGATGCTTCGCAGCCTCGTCAGCGAGCGCATTTCCCGCGGCAAGGTCTCGGTCAACCTCGAGATCGTCGACTATACCCCGACGCAGCAGGCCGTTGTAAACCGGCAGCTCTTGAAATCCTTCATCGACCTCGCCGCCGATCTTGAAAAGGAAACCGGCCGTGCGCTCCCGTTGCAGCTCGACGGCATGCTCGGGCTTCCCGGCGTCGTGAAGGTCGATTCAGAAAAGGCCGACCAGAACGTCATCTGGGCCCGCATCAAGCCGGTCGCGGAAAAAGCGATCGCCGCCTTCATCGAGTCGCGCAAGCGCGAGGGCGCGAACCTCGCCGCCGACATCCTGCGCCGCAGAGAGCGCCTCGATGAGTGCCGCAAGGCGATCGAAGAGCGCATTCCCCAGTATCGCGCCGCGTTCATCGAACGATTCACAGCCCGCATCAAGGAACTCGCGGGCCAGGCCGGGATCGAGGAATCGCGACTCGCCTCCGAGATCGCCATCTGGACGGACCGCTCCGACATCAGCGAGGAGCTGACCCGTCTCGCGAGTCATCTGAAAGAACTCGGCACCATCATGAACAGCTCCGAACCCATCGGCCGCCGTCTCGACTTCCTGCTCCAGGAGCTCAACCGCGAGGCGAACACGACTGGTAGTAAAGTTGGCGATATTCTTGTCATCCAGCAGGTTCTCGACATCAAGTGCGAGATCGAGAAGATCCGCGAACAGGCCCAGAACATCGAGTGAGAGTGTGAGGAGCATCGTATGAAGGTCCGTCTTCTCAACGTGGGGTTCGGCAACGTCGTCGTGGCCGGCCGCATCGTTGCCATCGTCAGCCCCGGTTCGGCTCCGATCAAGCGCCTCAAGGAAGACGCCAAGGAGCGGGGCAAGCTGATCGACGCGACCTACGGCCGGAAGACCCGCGCCATCGTCGTCACCGATTCCGATCATGTCATTCTTTCGGCGATCAACCCCGAAACCGCAGCGCTCCGCCTGCTTGGCCGCAAGATCGCGGACCACAGCGAGGAAGAGGCTACCGAAGAGATCAACCACACACCGGAGGTCGAATAAATGGCTCTGAAGTTCCGCTCACGCACCGAAATCACCGATCGCATCCCGAACAAATACGACGCCGTCATTGCCATTTCCCAGCGCGTCA
Organism: Candidatus Rifleibacteriota bacterium; assembly: GCA_022704935.1. Lineage (GTDB taxonomy): Bacteria > Muiribacteriota > Ozemobacteria > Ozemobacterales > Ozemobacteraceae > MWAR01. The sequence goes on along the minus strand of JAKJFL010000042.1, from coordinate 9,529 downwards.
AGATGCTGGTCGAAGGCCGCAAGCGGCTGATCGACACCGGCGACGAGAACTATGTGAAAGTCGCGATGGAAGAGATCGCCTCCGGAGCCCTCGAGATTGAGGTCGAAAAGTAAGCCTGCCGCGGCGCGTCTGCTGATCGTCATCGGTCGCGGGCTCGCCGCGGGCTTCGCACCTGATCTCGTCTGGCATTTTCAACAGGGCGGTTTTGAAACCCGCATTGCCCTTGCTCCCGAAGCCGAAGGGTGGGCCGCCCCTGAAGCTTTGCGCGCCCTGAGTGGAGCCCCGGTTCTTTTTCACGAACCGCATCCAGCCTGGGTTGAACGCACAGATGTTTTTGCCGCGACCGTTGCCATAGGTCTTTCACCCGCAACCATCTCTGATCTCACGCGTGGAGTTGCGCGTGCCTCTGCGCTCGACCTGATGCTTCGCCGCGGAGGGCCCCTGTTCCTCCTCCATGAGCCTTTCCCCGACGAAGGCGGACCGGTTGCACGCGAGTGCGCCGCGCTCGGACATACCCTCGTCGAGCTGCCGCGCCACCCCGGCACGTGGCGGAAAACGTTCGAGCGACTTCTCTCCGACGTGGTTTCACTCCTTTCCAGGCGCAGTTCTCTTGCGGCCTTCCCCGTGGCCGTCTCACGAACCGTTCCGGCACCTCTCGCCACGCTTGCAGGCGATGCGCCTGCATGGCTCGCCGAATTGAAGCGGCAGCTCCGCAGGCTCGGTTTTCCGGTTTCGGACGCGGCTCCTGAACATGCACCCAGGCTCCATATCGAAACATACGAGGGCCCTTTCCCGCTTCCTGAAAAAAAAGGACGAAGCTCCGCCCTGAGCGTGACGCTCGATCCGACTGCGGCGGAAACGCCCTCCATTGAATCTCCCGGTGTCCTTCACGTCAGATTCCTTCATCCCGACGCCCCGGAGACAGCCGTCAGAGCACTGGCCGACACCGGAATGCTCGTCGTTCGGCGACAACCGCTCGGACACCTGATCGTCTCGGACGGCTCGGGCGACCGGCTCCTTCCCGACGTCACCGCTCAGCCCGCGTTTCTGCGCTTCGCCGAACTCCTGGCCGACAGGCTTTCCCAGCCGGCCGGCTGAGCGGTCCGCAACGCCATGAACACCGGCATCGTCCGGCGCTACATCGAAGTATCCTTCCCGGTCGCGATTCCCTTCGAAGGCGGCGTTCTCACCTATCATCTCGACGCGTCCCCGGATGCGTTCCCGGCCGTCGGCTGCCGGGTCGTCGCCCCTGTCCAGGCCCAGAGAATTATAGGATACACTATTAGAGTTACAGATATAAAACCTGATTTCCGCACCCTGCCGGTGACCGAGATTCTCGATCCGATCCCCCTTCTCTCCGATGCCCTCGTCAGCCTCGCCCTCTGGATGGCGGAAACCTGTCTCTGCACGCCCGGCGAGGCATTTCACGCAATGCTCCCCGCAGGTGTGAAACAGAAGATGACACGGATCGCCCGCCCCGGCCCGGCGGCGCTGGCCGGCTCCATGGAATCCCTTCCCGCCCCGATCGCCTGGCTGCGCGGCAAGGGAGAGGCCGCCTATAAATCCTGGCTGGCACGCTTTCCCCAGGTATCCGCCCGGCTGGCCGCGTGGTCGGCTGAAGGGCTGGTCGTCGTCGGCTTCGAGAAGCAGGAAGCGGCAGGGCCGCGCGTAGTGAGGCTCGTTTCGATTCCGCAGGACCGGGCGATCGAACTCGAGTCTCTGACACCGAAGGAACGCCAGGTCGTCGAGGCGCTCCTTCGCATCAATACGCCCTTGTCCATCCCGAGACTGTGCCGGGAAGCCGACGTCAGCAACGCGCCCGTGCAGCAGCTCGTGAAGAAAGGCATGCTGACAATCCGCGAAGAACGATTCTGGCGGGAAGTGGCTCGCGACGCCTATTACCGCACCGCCACGCCCCCCCTGCCGGAACTGACGACCGAGCAGACGGCCGTTCTTTCCGAGATCCGGGCGGCGGCAGCCGGAGACCGCCGGCCCGTGCTGGTTCGCGGCGTCACCTGCTCGGGAAAGACAGAGGTGTATCTCCGTTGGGTCGCCGAGCGTCTGGAATCGGGACGCGGCGTCATCGTGCTCGTCCCAGAAATTTCCCTGACCCCCCAGATGGTCAAGCGCTTCCGCGACCGGTTCGGCGAACGCGTCGCCATTCTGCACAGCCGGCTTTCCGACGGGGAGCGGTTCGACCAGTGGGAACTGATCCGCTCGGGCGCGGCCCCTGTCGTCGTCGGCGCCCGGTCGGCAGTCTTCGCGCCGGTTCCGAACCTCGGCTCGATCATCATCGACGAGGAGGGGGAACCCTCGTTCAAACAGGGGGAATCCCCCCGCTATCATGCCCGCGAGGCGGCCGCGAAGCGATGCGAACTCGAACATGCGCAGCTCGTGATGGGCTCTGCCACCCCGACGATGGACGCATTCCAGCGCGCCAGGGACGGCCGATACCGCCTCGTCGAGATGACGCAGCGCGTCACGGACCGCACGCCCCCGCAGGTCGATCTCGTCGACATGCGGCAGGAGCTGGTCGCGAAGAAGAACCGGAGCATGTTCTCTGAAACGCTGGCGAACGCCCTCAGATCGACGCTCGGCGCCGGAAAGCAGGCCATTCTCTATCTCAATCGTCGCGGGTACAGCAGTTTCGTTCTGTGCCGGGCCTGCGGCAAGGTCATCGAGTGCTCGCGCTGCCAGGTGTCTCTGGTGTATCACGAGGGCAGCCGCATCCTGCGGTGCCATTACTGCGGCGAGGCGAAGCCGCTGCCGACCGTCTGCCCGTCGTGCGGCAGCGAGGCGATCCGATATTTCGGGGCCGGCACGCAGCGCGTCGAATCAGAGGCGCGCCGATATTTTCCCGGCGCCCGCATCGCGCGCATGGATTCGGACACGACCGGCACCCGGGGCTCGCTCGAACAGATTCTCGACCGGTTCGGCCGCCACGAGATCGACATTCTGATCGGCACCCAGATGGTCGCCAAGGGCCTCGACTTCCCCGACGTCACGCTCGTAGGCATTCTCGCCGCGGACAGCCTGCTGCGCATCCCGGATTTCCGGTCGTCGGAGCGAAATTTTTCGCTGTTGGCGCAGGTTTCAGGCAGGGCCGGACGCGGCGATGCAGCGGGGCGAGTCGTTCTTCAGACGTATTTTCCCGATCACCATTCCATTCGGTATGCCCTCACCGAGGATTACCACGGCTTTTTTGCCGAAGAGGCGGAACACCGGCGCGCGGCCGGATTTCCGCCATTCCTCGCGCTCGCCTCGCTCCTGTTCACCAGCGAACAGGCGGAAAAGGCGAAGGACGCGGCGCAGAAGCTCGCCAAGGCCCTTTCCGGCACCCCATCCTTCCAGGGCGGCAATATCCTGGGGCCGGCCCCGGCCCCGATCGAGCGAATCAACAATCAGTTCCGCTTCCAGCTTCTCGCGCGAAACCCCGACCGGGCGGCGCTGACGACGGCCCTCCGGGCGTCGATGAAGGCAGCCGCGGTTTCCGGAGTGAAAATATCTGTTGATATAGACCCATACTTCGCCCTTTAACGCGTGCAAGGCGATGCGCGCCTCCGGATGATCTGGGTGGATGCGAGGTGGCGGTTGGGGCTGCATTTCATTGGTAGGAATGTGGGGACAATTCTGATATAATGACAGGAAAATACACGCATATCGTTCCAAGAGATTGGAACCCTGGCCGCCGAAGGAGATATCCCATGATCAGACGCATACTTCATCTGGGCGAAGAGCAGCTGCGCGAGCTTTCAGAGCCGGTTCAGGCCATCGACGACGATCTTCGGACGCTGGTCAAAGACATGTTCGAGACGATGTACAAGAACAACGGCGTCGGGCTTGCGGCCCCGCAGGTAGGCATCAACAGGCGGTTTTTCGTGATCGACACCGGTGACGATCCGATGGTGTTCATCAACCCCGAGATCGTCAGTCAGTCTGGCAAGGAAACCTGCGAAGAGGGATGCCTTTCGCTTCCGGGACTGCGCGAGAACGTCACACGGGCGAAGAAGATCGTCGGCCGGGCGACCGATCTCGACGGCAAGCTGTTCGAAATCGAGGCTGAAGGCCTGATGGCCCGCGCCTTCCAGCACGAACTGGATCACCTCGACGGCGTCGTGTTCATCGACCGCATCTCGAAGGCCCGGCGTCTTCAGATCCGACAGGAACTCGCGATTATCGAAGACGGCGGAACGATCGAATACGAAGACGACGAGCGGGACGACACCGGCGACGACGAAGCCGTCGCCTGACGCCTGGCCATGTCCGATTCTGCCGGCTCTTCCCCGCTCCGGGTGGTTTTCATGGGCTGTCCCGGCTTTGCGGTGCCTGTTCTCGAGGCCCTCGCGGCTTCGCCCGCGTTCCGGATCACGGCAGTGTATTGCATGCCCGACCGTCCCAAGGGCCGAGGCCACCGGGAGACGGCCACTCCCATCAAGCAGGCTGCAGAGACTCTCGGATTCCCCGTTCGGCAGCCGGCCTCTTTCCGGAAAGACCCGTCAGCCGTCGCTGAACTGCGGGCCGAAAAGCCCGACTTTCTCGTTGTCGTCGCCTACGGGCTCATCCTCCCCCAGGAAGTGCTCGACATTCCCCGGCTGGCAGCGGTCAATCTGCATGCGTCGCTCCTGCCGAAATACAGAGGCCCCTCTCCCATTCATGCCGCTCTCATCGAGGGTGACCCCGTCACGGGAAACACCGTGATGATCATGAACGCAAAGATGGACGAAGGCGATATCCTCGCGACGGAAACGACGCCCATCACGCCTGTCGACACGCTTTCGAGCCTTCACGACCGGCTGAGCGCGATGGGGGCCCCGCTCGTGGTGCGGACGCTTCTCGGTTTCTCGCGCGGCGAGATACGCCCCGCGCCCCAGAATCATGCGCTCGCCACCTATACGCAAAAAATTTCGAGCGACACGGCTCATCTTCTCTGGAACCGGCCCGCGACCGCCCTTTTCAATCTCATCCGGGCGATGACCCCCTGCCCGGGCGCCTGGTTCGAATCGAACGGCGAGCGGCTCAAGGTCGGTGCGGCCACGGTTGACGAGTCGGTCACGGCCGCTCCCGGCACGGTCATCCGAGCCGATGCGCACGGTGTCAGCGTGGCCTGCGGCGAGGGCAGCTCCCTGCTGCTGCTGAAGCTTCAGCGCCCCGGAAAATCGATGATGCCTGCCGCGGATTTCCTGCGCGGTTTCACGTTTCCAGCCTCTCTGGCGTAGGATTCACCGGTCCCATCACGCGTTCCATCCCCTCTGAGACCGCGTTTCCCGGCAAGGGACTAATTTATATATTAGACAACATATTTTCCGGGGGATTCTCGAACGATCCGTGGAATCGATGAGAAAACGTATCCCAGGTCGACCTCTAAGCCGGGAAACAGCTGGCATTTTATAATATCAATATCACTATATATCACGGCATCCCGAAAGCGATCGCTCGATTCCAGAGCATAGACGATGATCCGGCGGTCGGTCGGCGAGACAATCCAGAACTCCTTCACGCCATGCTTCTCGTAGAGATATTTTTTCGTGACGTGGTCCCGTGACGACGTGGACGGAGAGAGGATCTCGATGACGAGATCGGGTGCGCCCCGGCATCCTTTGTCATCGAGTTTCTTCTCGTCGCAGACGACGAGCAGGTCGGGCTGAACGACGGTGTCCACCAGTTCGTCGGCCTCCTGGCCTTTCGGCAGCCTTACGTCGAAGGGGGCGTTGTGCACCTCGCAAGGTTTTCCCCGAAAAAAAGGCCGGAGAATGTCCTGGAGAGCCCCTTGAACGAGCGAATGTTGCCGGGACGGAGCAGGTGTCATATCGAACGCGACGCCGTCGATCAATTCCCAGCGTTCGTCGTCGGGCCAGGTGCAATAATCGCCGTAGGTGAACTTTTTTTCGGCTCTCTTGATTTCAGGGGACATATGTTCCCTCCTGCTATTGGTGAAATAGTATAACACCACGGGTTCGACGGACAAAAATGCGTTGTTGCTCTCGCGGGGCCCGTTGTGGTAGAAAGTTGCATCGCCGCTTGTCCAGGAGCAACTCCGCGTGGAAAAAAGCCAGATTCAGCCGCCGCAGGCCACGATCAGGAGACTTTCCGTTTACCTCCGGTGTCTCAACGGGCTCGATGACGACGGCATCCCGGTCGTTTCATCGCAGGAACTGGCCGACCGGCTCGATCTGAATCCCGCCCAGGTCAGAAAAGATCTCGCCTACTTCGGCGAGTTCGGGAAGCGCGGTGTCGGCTACTCGGTCGGGAAACTTCGTGACCACATCATCAAGATTCTCGGCCTGGAGCGCAAGCGCATGGTCGGCATCGTTGGCGCGGGAGGCCGCCTGGGAAAGGCCCTGGCCTCGTATCGCGGCTTCGAGCGGCGCAACTTCAAAGTCGTCGCCTTGTTCGACAAAGACCCGCAGGTGATCGGCCAAAACGTAGGGAATGCCGGAACCATCCGCCATGTCTCCGAAATTCCGAAGGCGGTCAAGGAGCTCAGCATCGAGATCCTGATCCTGACCGTCCCGGCAGAGGCGGTTCACGAGGTGTTCGAGATTGCCCAGCTGTCGGGCGTGAAGGCCGTACTGAACTTTGCTCCGTTCAAGCTGATCTCGACCGGCGAAGTGACGGTCCATAACGTCGATCTCGCGATCGAACTCGAATCGCTCAGTTACCACCTCAGTCTCCGCGAAAAGCCCACCGAAATGGTCGAACCATCGTGAATTCTCACTCTCACGGTGGAACCGTTGACACGCTGTTTCAGGCGGTGGTATTGTACATCAAACTCGGATCCGAGAGGTTCTCATGAGTCTTACCATCGAGTGTCAGGAACGCGACAACGGCGCCGTCATCATCGACGTGCGCGGTGAAATCACGTTCGAGAATTCAGACATCCTGCGTGACAAGCTCAACGAGCTGTGCGACCAAGGGCGCTGCCGCCTGATCATCGATCTCGCCAGCCTGAAGTACATGAGTTCGGCCGGCATGGGCGTGCTCGTCCACGGCCTGAAGAAGACGCGGCAGGGCAAGGGCGACCTGCGTCTTGTCAACCTGAGCGCGAAGATGCGGCGCGTGTTTCTGATCACTCAGTTCACGCACCATTTCGCGGTATACAACACGCTTGAAGACGCCGTGAAGAGTTTCGCAACGGCCACGGAAGGTGGTACGCCATTTCCCTCGACGAAATCGTCACAGCAGTAAAAGCATACAACCCCGAAGCCGATTTCGAGCGCATCGGGAAAGCCTACCGATTCGCCCAGGAGTGCCATAAAGACCAGTTCCGTGCCTCGGGCGAGTCGTATTTCATTCATCCCGAAGCCGTCGCGATGATCGTCGCGCAGGAACTGCGGCTCGACTCGACGTCGATCTGCGCCGCCCTGCTCCACGACGTGGTCGAGGACACGGCCGCCACCCTGCAGGACCTCGAAGCCATGTTCGGGCCGACGCTGGCCCAGCTCGTCGAAGGCGTCACCAAGCTGAACAAGATGTTCTTCAGCTCGGCGACGGCGGCTCAGGCCGTAAACTTCCGCAAGATGCTGTTCGCGATGACGAACGACGTGCGCGTCATCCTGATCAAGCTCGCCGACCGCCTTCACAACCTCCGCACCCTCCAGTATCTGCCGCCCGTGAAGCAGAAATACGTCGCGAAAGAAACGCTCGAGATCTACGCCCCGCTGGCCCACCGTCTCGGTATCAACAAGATCAAGAGCCAGCTCGAAGAGCTTTCCTTCCAGATTCTTCAGCCAGATCAGTACAAGGAAATTTCAGAGTTTCTCGTCAAGCAGGGCCTCGAGGGCGACGCCAAGCTCCAGGAAGCGTTGCACCAGATCGACAAGCACCTGCGCGAGGTTCACATTCACGCCGACCTTTCGGGTCGGCCGAAGCAGATTTTCTCGATCTGGGGCAAGATGCAGAAGCACAATCTCACGCTGGAAGGGCTCTACGACTTTCTCGGCGTGCGCATCCTGACCAAATCGGTCAAGGACTGCTACGGTGCGCTCGGCATCGTTCACAAGTTCTGGAAGCCGATTCCAGGCCGTTTCAAGGATTACATTGCCGTTCCCAAGCCGAATATGTATCAGTCGCTACACACGACTGTCATCTACGACGGCAGGCCGCTCGAAGTGCAGATCCGCACCGAAGAGATGCACCGCATCTCGGAGGAAGGCATCGCCGCCCACTGGGACTACAAGGAATCGAGCGGCAAGGAAGCGACGCCCGACTACAAGGAAAAGCTGTCGTGGCTCAGAAACCTCATCGACTGGTATCAGGACGCCAAGGACGCCTCCGAGTTCATGGAGACGGTCAAGGTCGAGCTGTTCCAGTATCACGTCTACGTCTTCACTCCGAAGGGTGACGTCGTCGAGCTTCCCAAGGGCAGCACGCCGGTCGATTTCGGGTATCACATCCACACCGACGTCGGACACCGCTGCATCGGCGCGAAGGTGAACGGGCACATCGTCCCCCTCGAATACTCGCTCCAGAACGGCGACATCGTCTCGATCATCACGAGCAAGATCCAGAAAGGCCCGAGCCGCGACTGGCTCAAGTTCGTCCAGAGCACGAACGCGAAGAAGAAGATCAGGGCCTGGCTCAAGAAGGAGTTCCGCGAAGAGTTCGTCGGCAACGGCGAGAAGGAGTTCCTCGAGACGCTTTCGCGGATGGGTGGCACGAAGGAAGAAGAAAAGAAGATCAAGCTTCCCGCCTTCGTCGAGGAGATCAAGAACATCGGTTTCCCGAACCTCGACGAGCTGTATGCCGGCATCGGAGCCGGCGAGGTCCGCGCCCAGCAGGTAATCGGGAAACTGTTTCCCGACCTCGTGCCCAGGCAGGCGCCGCCCGTCGTGCCGTCCGCGCAGCAGCCTCAGCGCAAGCCGGACCGAGAGCATCGCCGGAAGGCCCGGAAGGGGCCACGAATTATAGCAGGCGGAATAGAATCTGCCGAGGTCAAGATCTCGCGCTGCTGCAACCCGATTCCGGGCGACCCGATCATGGGATACATCACTCGCGGACGAGGCGTGACGGTTCATCGCACCGACTGCCCGAACGCGAAAGAGCTGTACAAACAGCCCGAGGGGCGTCTGATCGACGTGCGCTGGGATATGGGCGTCCAGGTCGAACAGGTCGACCAGTCGTATCGGACGCGCATGCGCGTCGAGACGACCGACCGGCCGGGCATGCTGAACGCCGTCACGAGCGTGATCTCGAACCAGGGCGTGAACATCTACTCCGCGAACGCCCGCACGACGAAGCAGCGCACGGGCGTGCTCGACTTTTCGATCGAGGTCGCCAACGCCCAGCAGCTCCAGGCGCTCATACGGGCTCTGCTGCGGGTCAACGGCGTCACCAAGGTGTTCCGCTCCGATTCCCCGAGTTCGAAGGACGAAGCGTAATGGCCAGGAAAAAGAAAGAGGGCGGCGCCGGCCAGCCCCCGGCAAGCGTCGATCTGTTCGAGATCCTGACCCCACCTGGGCGGGAATCGCCGTATGATTTCGAACTGGCTCGGCCGTCGACGAAGAAGAGCTGGGCCGAAACGTTTTTTGCC